>NZ_JBHXKA010000003.1:69376-142107 GCF_042722885.1 Streptomyces sp. NPDC058401 | reverse complement strand
CCACGAACCCCGCCCCCAGGTCCCGCAGCCGCTCGTGGAGCTCCGCGAAGACCGCTGCCGAGCGGTCGCCGGGCCAGTCCGCGGGGAGCAGGGTGCGCGGCAGGCCCGGGTCGGCGTACGGGAGGCGGCGCCAGGTGTCCAGGGCGAGGAGGTAGCCGCGGTAGGCGGCCTCCGGGGTGGGGTCGGCCGTGCCCGTCTGCAGGGCGCGCAGGACGGGCTCGTGGAGGTCGAGGAACTCCTCGTGCTGCTTGGCCAGCGCCGCCAGGTCCCACCAGCGGGCCACCGCCTCGGCCGTCGGGGCGAAGCCCAGGTGGGCGCCGCGGAACAGCTCCACGTACGCCGTCAGGTGCAGCCGCTCCAGGGTGCGGCGGGCCTCCCCGTCCCACTGCGCCGGGGCGATCCACACGCCGGGCGCCACCGCGCCGAAGCCGAGCCCGGCGAGCCGGGAGCGCAGCAGGTGCCGCTTCGCCCGCTCCTGCTCCGGGACGGAGAAGACGGCCAGCAGCCAGTCCTGGGACTCGGCCGGGCGGGCGGCTCCGTAGATCCGGCGGTCGCCGTCCTCCAGGAGCCGGTGCGCCTCCCCGGACAGTTCGTACCCGGCCGCGCGGTCCCCGGTCCGCGCGGGCAGCAGGAAGCCGCGCCGCTTCAGCCGGGACACCGACGAGCGGACGGACGGCGCGTCCACACCGGCCGCGCCCAGCAGGCGGACCAGGGCGGACACCGGGACCGGGCCGGGGAAGGCCCGCCCGTAGGCGCCGTAGAACGTGACGATCAGGGATCGCGGGGTGTGCTGCTCGACCACGGCTTCACTCTAAATGCTCTTCTTGATCGCGCAGCCGGAAGCGTTGCAGCTTGCCCGTCGCCGTCCGGGGCAGGGCGGGCAGGAAGACGAAGGTGCGCGGGCATTTGTGCGGGGCGAGCTCGGTCCGCATGAAGGTGCGCAGGGCGTCCTCGGTCAGCACCGCGCCCTCCCGGAGGACCGCGTACGCGACCACGACCTGCCCGCGCCGCTCGTCCGGGCGGCCGACCACGGCCACCTCCAGCACGTCGGGATGGCGCAGCAGGGCCTCCTCGACCTCGGGTCCCGCGATGTTGTACCCCGCCGAGATGATCATGTCGTCGGCCCGGGCCACGTAGCGGAAGTAGCCCTCCGCGTCGCGGACGTAGGTGTCGCCCGTGAGGTTCCAGCCGTCCCGTACGTACTCGCCCTGCCGCGGGTCCGCCAGGTAGCGGCAGCCCACCGGCCCCCGTACGGCCAGCAGCCCGGGCACCTCGTCCGCGACCGGCAGCCCCGCCGCGTCCACCACCCGGGCCTCCCAGCCCGGCACCACCCGGCCGGTCGTGCCGGGCCGGATGTCCTCGTCGGCCGCCGAGATGAAGATGTGCAGCAGCTCGGTGGCGCCGATCCCGTTGATGATCCGCAGGCCGGTGCGCTCGTACCAGGCCTGCCAGGTGGCGGCCGGCAGGTTCTCGCCCGCCGAGACGCAGCGGCGCAGCGCGGACAGGTCGTAGGCGCCCGTGTCGTACGGGCCCAGGGTGTCCAGCATCGACCGGTACGCGGTGGGCGCGGTGAACAGCACCGACACCCGGTGCTCGGCCAGCGCGGGCAGCAGCCGGCGCGGGGAGCCGTCGGCCAGCAGCAGCGCCGAGGCACCGGCCCGCAGCGGGAAGACCACCAGCCCGCCCAGGCCGAAGGTGAAGCCGAGCGGCGGACTGCCCGCGAAGACGTCCTCGGGACGGGGGCGCAGCACCTCTTGAGAGAAGGTGTCCGCCACCGCGAGCAGATCGCGGTGGAAGTGCATGCACCCCTTGGGGCGCCCGGTCGTACCCGAGGTGAAGGCGATCAGCGCCACGTCGTCGGCGGAGGTCTCCACCGCCGGGAAGGGTTCGGCATGCCGCTCCGCCAGGCGCAGCAGGTCGTCCGGCTCCGCGCCGCCGTACGCGGTGATCCGCAAGCCCGGCACCCCCGCCTTCACCAGGTCGTCCACCACCTCCGCCTGGCACAGGGCGTGGCTCACCCGGGCCATCGAGCACACCGTGGCCAGCTCCTGCGCACGCTGCTGGGCCAGGACGGTGACGGCCACGGCGCCCGCCTTCATCACCGCCAGCCAGCACGCGGCGAGCCAGGGCCCGGTCGCGCCGCGCAGGAGCACGCGGTTGCCGGGGACCACGCCGAGGTCGGTGGTGAGCACGTGCGCGAGCCGGTCCACCCGGGCGTGCAGCTCCCCGTACGTCCACACCGTGCCGTCCGCGCAGCGGAAGGCGGGGCGGTCGGGGCCCAGCCGGGCGATGGTGGTGTCGAGCAGCTCGACACCGCAGTTGAGCCGGTCGGGGTAGGCCAGCCCGGGGAGTTCGAAGAGGAGCCGCGGCCAGGCGTGCGCGGGCGGCAGGTGGTCGCGCGCGAAGGTGTCTCGGTGAGCGGAAGGCTTGAGCTCCAAGGCGGGTTCGCCCCCTTGCGACGGCCCGCGCCCCGGGTGGGGGCCGGACCCTGCGTATGGACTGTGGACCGAAGTGGAAGAGCCGGGCCGTGCGAACGCAGCACGAGCGTATCGTCATGGTGACGGGAGTCAACAGGACGCGATAGAGGCTGGGGCATACGGATGACCCGATTCACGGGATTCGCGCTCGGGGCGGACCAGGAGGAGTGGTGCGCGCGGCTGCGCGCACTGGCGGCGGAGCGGCTGCGGCCGCTCGCGGAGAAGGGGGAACCGGGCCGGGTCAACCGGCCGCTGCTGGCCGCACTGGGCGAAGCGGGGCTGCTCGACCGGGTGTTCACCTCGGGCGCGCTGGACCTGTGCCTGCTGCGCGAGTCCCTTGCCTACGGCTGTACGGAGGCGGAGACGGCCCTCGCCCTCCAGGGGCTCGGCGCGTACCCGGTGCTGCGCTCGGGCAGCGAGGCCCAGCGCGAGCGCTGGCTGCCCGGGGTGCGGGCCGGGCGCACGGTGGCGGCCTTCGCGCTGAGCGAGCCGGGGGCCGGATCGGACGCGGGGGCGCTGGCGCTCGAAGCGGCGCCCGACGGTCGGGGCGGTGGTGTCGGGGGCGGCGGCTGGCGGCTCAGCGGGGAGAAGTGCTGGATCTCCAATGCGCCCGAGGCCGACTTCTACACCGTCTTCGCCCGCACCGGCGAGGGCCCGGGAGCCCGGGGGGTCAGCGCCTTCCTGGTCCCGGCGGACCGGCCGGGGCTCTCGGGGGAGCCCCTCGACATGCTCTCCCCGCACCCCATCGGCGCGCTCGCCTTCGACGGGGTCCCGGTGGGCCCCGCCGACCTGCTGGGGGAGCCGGGCCGGGGCTTCCGGGTGGCCATGGACACCCTGAACCTCTTCCGCCCCAGCGTGGGCGCCTTCGCCGTCGGCATGGCCAGGGCCGCCCTGGACGCCACGGTGGCCCACACGGCCGCCCGTACGGCCTTCGGCGGGGTGCTGGGCGACCTCCAGGCCGTGGCGCACCGGGTCGCCGAGATGGCCACCCGGACCGAGGCGGCCCGGCTCCTCGTCTACGCGGCGGCGGAGGCCTACGACGCGGACGCGCGCTCCCCGCAGGTGCCGAGGCGGGCGGCCATGGCGAAGCTGCTGGCCACCGAGACGGCCCAGTACGTCGTCGACCACGCGGTACAGCTGCACGGGGCGGCCGCGCTGCGCCGGGGCCACCTGCTGGAACACCTGTACCGGGAGGTGCGGGCGCCGAGGATCTACGAGGGGGCGAGCGAGGTGCAGCGCACGATCATCGCCAAGGAGCTCTACCGGGAGGCACGCGAGATGCGGGAGCCGCGGGAGCTGCCGGAAGCGCGCGAGACGCGGGAGCTGCGGGAAGCGCAGGGGGTGGGGGAGGCGTGAGCCTGGAGCGGATCAACCCGGAGGAGCTGTCCCCGGCGACGGGCTTCTCGCACGCCGTCGTCGCGAGCGGGGGCCGGCTGGTGTTCCTGGCCGGGCAGACCGCGCTCGACGGCGCGGGGAAGGTGGTGGGAGCGACGCTGCCGCAGCAGTTCGAGCAGGCGCTGACGAACCTGCTGGCCGCACTGGCCGGGGCGGGCGGTGCGCCGGCCGATCTGGCACGGGTCACCGTCTATGCCGTGGACGTGGCCGACTACCGGGCCTGCGCCCCCGAACTGGGCCGGATCTGGCGGCGGTTGGCCGGCCGGGAGTATCCGGCGATGGCGGTCGTGGGCGTGGTCCGGCTGTGGGACGAGGAGGCGCTCGTCGAACTGGACGGGCTGGCGGTGCTCCCGTAGGCCTTTTCGCTGGTGAGCGGGGGTGTCCTGCCGGTGCCTTTGACAGTGGGCAGGGGAGGAGAGAGGGTGTAAATGCCTCATAAACGGAGAAATCCGTAGTATTCACCCTTCCTCTCGGAGGTGTATGACGATGCGCCGTGGGTTCATTGCGGCAGCCGTGACAGGGGCCGCCGGGATCACGCTCGGCCTGATGCCCGTGAGCAGTGCCTTTGCCACGAGTCTTCCGCAGACGTACGACCGGTGTTCCAACTGGCGCGGCAGCGACTGGCGCGGGGACGACTGGTGGCGCAACTGCTGCGACACCTCGCGCGGGGACCGCCCCAGCTGGTGCTGGGACAACAACGACTGGGGCAACGACAGTTGGAACAGCAACTGGGACAACAGCAACTGGAGCAACGACAACTGGCACGACAGCCGGAACGACAGCCGGAACGACAACCGGCACGACAACTGGAACGACAACGACAGCTGGAACCACGACCGCGACAACGGCAACTGGAACCACGACAGCGGCAACAACTGGCGTGACGGCGGCGGCGACAGCGGCCGGAGCGACGGCGGCGGTTACCGCAACGGGAACTGGAACAACTGACTGACCGCCCCGGCCCCGGCGCACCGGGACCGGGGGGCCCGCCCCGTTCCGCGGCCGGCTACCGGCGGCCGTCCTCCAGCAGGTTCCCCATCCACTCCTCGATGCCCGCCACCGTGCGCGGCAGGGCGCCCGACATCAGCCGGGCGCCCTCGGCCGTGATCACCAGGTCGTCCTCGATGCGGACGCCGATGCCGCGCAGCTCCGGCGGAAGGGTCTCGTCGTCGGGCTGGAGGTAGAGCCCCGGCTCCACGGTGAGCACCTGGCCCTCCTCCAGGATCCCGTCCAGGTACGTGTCCGCGCGTGCCTGGGCGCAGTCGTGCACGTCGAGCCCGAGCATGTGCCCGCTGCTGCACAGGGTGTAGCGCCGGTGCAGATCGCCCTCGGCGTTCTTGAGCACCCCCCACTCCGCGAGCCCCTCCGCGATCACCCGCATCCCGGCCCGGTGGAAGTCGCGGAAGCTCGCGCCCGGCCGCAGCGCAGCCATGCCCGCGTCCTGCGCGGCCAGCACCAGCTCGTACACCTGCCGCTGGACGGGGGAGAACCGGCCCGACAGCGGGAGGGTGCGGGTGACGTCCGCCGTGTAGAGGCCGTCGGTCTCCACGCCCGCGTCCATCAGGAGCAGGTCGCTCGCGTTCAGCCGGCCGTCGTTGCGGATCCAGTGCAGTACGCAGGCGTGCGCGCCCGACGCGGCGATCGTCTCGTAGCCCGTTCCGTTGCCCTCGGCGCGGGCGCGGCGGTTGAAGACCCCCTCGATCCAGCGCTCGCCGCGCGGGTGCGCCAGCGCGTACGGGAGCTCCCGTACGACGTCCTCGAACCCGGCGGTGGTGTGGTCGACGGCGAGCTGCAGCTCGGCCACCTCCCAGGCGTCCTTGACCAGGCGCAGTTCGGAGAGGGCGACGGCGAGCTCCGGGTCCGCGGCGGCGTTGCGCCCCGAGGGGGAGCCCAGGGCGTCCAGGTGGGCGCAGCGGATGCCGGAGAGGCGCTCCGCCTCCGCGAGGTCGGGGCGGCGGCCGACCCAGAACTCCCCGTAGCGGCGGTCGCGGTAGAACTCCTCGTTGCCGCCGGTGCGCGGTGAGCGCGGGCGCAGGTAGAGGACGGCCTCGTGCCCGTGCGGGCCGGCCGGCTCCAGGACCAGGACGTGGCCGACCTGGTCCTCGCCGGTGAGCCCGGTCAGCCAGGCGTACGCGCTGTGCGGGCGGAAGCGGTAGTCGCAGTCGTGGCTGCGGACCTTCAGCTCTCCCGCGGGGATGATCAGCCGCTCCCCGGGGAAGCGGGCGGAGAGGCGTGCGCGGCGGGCGGGGGTGACGGCGTACGCGGGGACGCGTGCGGCGTCCGGCAGGGGGGAGGCCGCCCAGTCCGACGCCATGAAGCGGGACAACTCGGCTGATACGGGCAGGTCGTGGCTGCCGATGTTGAGCCCGGAGGTGGGGCGGGAGGGGGTGTCGGTCACAGGGGCTCCCTCAAGAAGATGCGAACTGGTGGGCGCACAGGTCTTGTCAGTGCAATTTCACATTACTATGTTACAGCTCACATCGCGCCCCGTTAATCCCCGCCAAACGCCGTGTGAAGCAGGGCAGTTCGCAAGCCGGCGCTTCCGCGGGCAGGGCGGTTCCGCAAGCAGGGCAGCTCCGCAAGCAGGGCAGTTCCGCACCTTTCCCCCACCGCCCCTCCCAGCCAGGAGTTCTTGGTGTCCCAGCACAGAGTCGTGCGCACGTCCCTCCTCTCCGCCGCCGTCGCGGTCGCCCTCCTCGCCACCGCGGGCCAGGCCGTGACCCGGGCGGCCGAGACCGGCGCCCGCGCCGACGCCCCGGGTGTCACCGCGCCCGGCACCTTCGCGGGGGGCGCTCCGGGCGCCGAGGCCGGTGCGAACCCGTTCGACGAGGTCGAGCACCTCGCCGACGCACGGCAGGACGCCCCCGCGCCCGCCCCGGCCCCCGGCGGCCAGGCCCCGGGCAGCGGGACCGTCGCCGAGGGCAAGGTACCCGGCGCCGTGACGGCGCCCGCGTCCAGCGCCCTGACCGCCCCGAAGAGCGGCAGGCTCGCCGCCTCCGCCCAGGGCACCGCCACGGGCGTCCCCTGCACCCTCGACGGGATCACCGGGCTCACCCCGGAGCAGTTCGCCGACTTCCTCGCCGACCCGGCCGTCACCGCGGCCAAGGGCGGCTGCCTCTCGGGTCTGATCTGGACCTGGGACGCCCGCCTGGCCCCCGTCATGTCGGACGCCCACGTGCAGGCCGTCTCCCGCCGGATATCCGGTCTGGCCGCCTCCCATGACGGCCTGAACTCCTCGCACCTGGAGGAGATGTTCACCTACCTGCATGCCGTGGCCTACCACGACCACTCCCGCGCCGAGATCGACGTCACCGACGCCCCGACCGTCGAGGCCATGCGCCAGGCCATCGCCGCCTTCGCGGGCGCCGCCCGCACCTTCGACGTCACCGGCTCCAACGCCCGCACCCTGCGCGAGGCCCTCTACGCCGGCAGCGCCCCCGGCCTGCGCCACCACCAGCTCGGCCTGATCGGAAACGTCCTGGCCACCATGGACCCCGCGCACACCGCGACGAACCTGGACACCGCCTGGGCCGGCGCGGTGCTCGCCGCGCTCTCCGTCAACTACCTCGGCGTGCACAACAACGACACCGCGTTCCACGCGGCGGCCGCTGCCGACGCCCCGTACCGCGCCGCCTTCAGGAACTTCGCGACGTACGCCCACCTCAAGGGCACCGCGAACGCCTGGGTCGCGCGCGACGCCATCGCCGAGTTCGGCCGCTTCGGCCAGATCGCGGGCCTGAAGGACGGGATCACCGCCGACCTCGGCGCGCTCCTCGCCCCCGCCAGGGCCGCCTTCGGCGACGGCAGTGAACCGTGGGCGAAGGCCGTCTCCTGGCTCACCTTCTACCAGGCGTGCAAGCCGTACGGGGTGTGCAAGGAGGACATCGAGCGGGAGCTCTTCCCGAACACCTTCACCTACGACGGCGGGGCCAATGGCGCCATCAAGGTCCGCACCGCCCTCGACCGGGCCACCGTCGACCAGCTCTACTACGCGAGCAAGCAGGTCAGGACCCAGTTCCACCGGGTCGTGGGCACCGACCAGCCGCTCGCCGGGGACGTCAACACCACCCTGAACATCGTGCTGTACGCCTCCCGCGCCGACTACGTGAACTACCAGCCGCTCCTCACCGGCTACGGGACCGACAACGGCGGCATGTACATCGAGAACGGCGCCACTTTCTACACCTACCAGCGCCGCGTCCCGCAGGACTCCCAGCTCACCCTGGAAGAGCTCTTCCGTCACGAGTACACGCACTACCTCAACGGCCGCTTCGCCGTCCCCGGCACCTTCGGCCAGGGCGCCTGGTACGAGGGCGACCGTACGACCGCCATGGACGAGGGCACCGCCGAGTTCTTCGACGGCGCGACCCGCGACAACGGCATCGCCGTCCGCAAGTCCCTGATCAAGAGCATCATCAGCGACACGGCCGGCGGCGGCCCCCGCATGACGGTGGACCAGCTCCTGCACGCCACGTACGCCAAGGACGGCTTCCGCTTCTACGGGTACTCCGGTGCCTTCTTCGAGTTCCTGTGGACCGAGCAGCCTTCGGAGTTGCGGGAGATGTACGGCCACCTGCGCGCGAACGACCCGGCGGGCTTCGACGCCTGGCGCACCCGGATGGGCCGCGACGCGGCCGTCCAGAGCGGCTACGACCGGTTCCTGGACGCCCAGATCGCCAAGGTCGACCAGCTGTACGTGCCGAACACCTCGTTCACCCCGAACGCGCAGCTGCGCGACGCGGCGCTCGCGGACGTGAAGGCCACCTTCGCGACGGCCACGTACAACACGCCGGACTGCGTGGAGAACGGCGAGCCGGGCAAGCGCCGGTTCACCTGTACCGGCAGGATCACGGCGAATCTGAAGGACTGGCGCAGCGAAGACCAGAACTTCAAGGACATGTCCGAGACGGTCGACTACTTCATCCTCGACCGGGCGGGCGCGGCCTCGAACAACCTGGCCGACATGAACTGCTCCTTCGGCGTGCTGGACATCTGGACCAACCGGGTTGCCGGTACGTCGAGTTACAGCTGTGAGGGGCCGCTGCGGGGCTGACCTCGGACACCTCCGGACCGACCTCTGTCCCCCTCTAGAGATATGTGACATATTACTGCCGTGCCCAAGAGACACCCCCTGGACCTCGTGATCATCGGCGCCGGAGTCGTCGGAGCGGCGTGCGCGTACTACGCGGCGCGCGCCGGACTGCGCGTGGCCGTCGTCGACCGCGGCCCGGTCGCCGGCGGCACCACCGGCGCGGGCGAAGGCAACCTGCTCGTCTCCGACAAGGAAGCGGGCCCCGAGCTGGACCTCGCCCTGCTCTCCGCGCGGCTCTGGCGCGAGCTCGCGCTCGAACTCCCGGCGGAGATCGAGTACGAGGCCAAGGGCGGCCTGGTCGTCGCCGCGGAGGAAGCCACCGTGAAGGGCCTGCGCGGCTTCGCGGACGGCCAGCGCGCGGCGGGCGTCGACGCGGTCGAGGTGGGCCCGGACGAGCTGCGCGAACTGGAGCCCTACCTCGCCCCGGACCTGGCGGGCGGCTTCCACTACCCGCAGGACGCCCAGGTCCAGCCCGCCCAGGCGGCGGCGCGGCTGCTGGCCGCGGCGCCGGGCGTCGTTCTGCACCTCGGGGAGGAGGTCACGGAGCTCCTGCGGGGCCCGGCGGGGGAGCTGCGCGGGGTCCGTACGGCGCGCCGCGACCTCCTCGCCCCGGCGGTGGTCAACGCCGCCGGCACCTGGGGCGGGGCGGTGGCCGCGCTGGCCGGAGCCGACCTTCCGGTGCTGCCCCGCCGGGGCTTCGTCCTGGTGACGGAGCCGCTGCCGAGGGTGGTGCGGCACAAGGTCTACGCCGCGGACTACATCGCGGACGTCGCCAGCGGGTCGGCGGCGCTGCAGTCCTCGGCGGTGGTCGAGGGCACCCCGGCGGGGCCGGTCCTCATCGGGGCCACGCGTGAACGCGTCGGCTTCGACCGGTCGCTGTCCACGGAGGCGCTGCGGCGGCTGGCGGCGCAGGCCGCCGGTCTCTTTCCGGTCCTGGCGGACGTGCGGGTGCTGCGCGTCTACCACGGGTTTCGGCCCTATCTGCCGGACCATCTGCCGGCGATCGGTCCGGACCCGCGGGTCCCGGGGCTGTTCCACGCCTGTGGCCACGAGGGGGCGGGCATCGGTCTGGCTCCGGCTACGGGGGTGCTGATCGCTGCGGCGCTGACGGGGGTGGTCCCTGCGCTCGACCCTGTGCCCTTCGCTCCGGCGAGGTTCGCGGGGCCGCCGTGATGGCCGTCTGGTGCGGCGCCGTTGCCGGGGACTCCGTCCCCGGTCGCCTCAAACGCCGGCGGGGCTGGGGTTGGCTGCGGGTGGGTCGGTGCCGGGGGCGGGGTGGGGTGTTGGCCTGGACTGCATGATTTAGGCGCCCTGCCCCCAACATTCGACAGTTTTGGCTTCCCTTAGCGCCACAAATCACGCTCTACGTCCAGGCCAACACCCCACCCCGCCCCCGTCCCCGCCCCGGCCAGCCGGAGAGAGTTCGGCGCGCAAATCCAGCCTCGCCGGCGTTTGAGGCGCGGGTCCGGGCTGGCCCGGGGAACGGTGGAAGGGTGGGTAGGGGACGGCTCCGCGCAGCGGCAAAGGTCGCAGCGGGGGGCTTCGCCCCGCAGGGCAGGGCAGGGCAACTGTGGTGCGGGACGTGCAGAGTCAGAGGGATTCAGGAGGATGGAAGCGATGAGCGAAGCGACCAGGGGGCGGCGGAGGTCCCCCCGGGACCTGGTGGGCGGCGCCCCCGCAGAGACCTGGAGCCTCCGCTTCGACGATCGCGAACTGCCGGCCCAGGCCGGCCAGAGCATCGCCGCCGTCCTCTGGTCCGCCGGCATCCTCGCCTGGCGCACCACCCGCGAAACCGGTGCCCCCCGCGGAGCGTTCTGCGGGATCGGCAGCTGCTACGACTGCCTCGTCACCGTCAACGGCCGCCCGAACCAGCGCGCGTGCCTCGTACCCGCCCGTCCGGGCGACCACGTCACCACCCAGGAAGGGACCGGCCATGACGACCTCGCCGTCTGACCTCGCCGTCGTCGGCGCCGGCCCGGCCGGTCTCGCCGCCGCGGTCGCGGCTGCCGGGCTGGGGCTGCGGGTCACCCTGCTCGACGCGGGGGAGCGCCCCGGCGGGCAGTACTTCCGCCACCCCGCGCCCGGGCTCGGCGCGGCCCGCCCCGAGGCCCTGCATCACGGGTGGTCCGACTTCGCCTCGCGTGAAGCCGCCCTGCGGGGTCATGTGGCGGCCGGCCGGATCACCTACCTGTCGCAGCACCATGTCTGGACGGTGACCCCGGAGAGTTCCGTCTGGATCCTGCACGCGGTGGTCGGGCCCGATGAGGCCCCCGCCGCGGTCCGGGCCCGGGCCGTTCTGATCGCCACCGGTGCCTACGAGCGCCAGCTGCCCTTCCCCGGCTGGACCCTGCCCGGGGTGGTCGGGGCCGGCGGGGCTCAGGCCATGCTGAAGGGCGGGCTGGTGCTTCCGGGCCGGCGTGTGGTCGTCGCCGGGAGCGGGCCGCTGCTGCTCGCCGTGGCCGGCTCGCTCGCGGCTGCCGGGGCCCGGGTGCCCGCCGTGGTGGAGGCCGCCGCGTACACGGGCTACGCCGCCCACGTCCCCGCCCTGCTCCGCAACCCCGGCAAGCTCGCCGAAGGCGCCACGTACGGCGGGGCCCTGCTCCGCCACGGGGTGCGCCTGCTCACCCGGCACGCCGTCACCGAGGCCCACGGCACGGGCCGGGTCGAGGCCGTCACGGTGGCACGTCTGGACCGTGACTGGCGCCCGGTCCCGGGCACCGGCCGCCGCATCCCCTGCGATGCCGTGGCCGTCGGTCACGGGCTGGTGCCCCAGCTGGAGCTGGCCACCGGTCTGGGCTGCGCCACGCGTCCGAGCCCGGACGCCACCGTGGCCCTGGAGCTCGATGCGGAGCAGCGGACCTCCGTCCCCGGGGTCTGGTCGGCCGGGGAGACCGGCGGTATCGGAGGGGCGCAACTCGCCCTGGTCGAGGGGGAGATCGCCGCCCACTCGGTGGCCGGCCGGCCGGTTCCGGCGCGTCTGGTGCGTACCCGTACGAGGCTGCGCGCCTTCGCCGCCGCGATGGCCGGGGCGCACCGGCCGGGCCCGGGCTGGACCGGCTGGCTGCGCGAGGACACCGACGTGTGCCGCTGCGAGGAGGTTCCGGCGGGGCGGATCCGGGAGGCCGTCGAAGACCTGGGGGCGCGGGACGCCCGTACGGTCAAACTGCTCACCCGGGCCGGGATGGGCTGGTGCCAGGGCCGGATGTGCGGTCCGGCCGTGGCCGCCCTCGCCGGGACCGACCCGGCCCCCGACCGCAGGCCGCTGTCGTGCCCGGTTCCGCTCCGGCACCTCGCCGCGCTTCCCCCCGAACTCCCCGAACTTCCCTGACGGGACCGCCGACAGGGCGGCCGCACCTCTTGTGGCCACGTCGCACCCACTAGTAAAATGTCACACACCACTCTAGGGAGCCTTCACATGACCTACGCGCACACCCCCGCGCCCGCCGGTACGGACACCCGCACCCGCCCCTGGCACGGCATCATGGTCGCCACCACCCTGCCCCTGCGGGAAGACCTGAGCGTCGACCACGACGCGTACGCCGAGCACGTGGCCTGGCTGATCGCCAACGGCTGCGACGGCGTCGTCCCCAACGGCTCCCTCGGCGAGTACCAGACCCTCACCGACGAGGAGCGCGCCGCCGTCGTCCGCACCGCCGTCGAGGCCGCCGGCGACGGCGCCCGCGTGATGCCCGGAGTCGCCGCCTACGGCAGCGCCGAATCCCGCCGCTGGGCCGAACAGGCCGCCGAGGCCGGCGCCGGATCCGTGCTCCTGCTGCCGCCGAACGCCTTCCGGGCCGACGCGGACGCCGTGCGCGCCCACTACGCCGAGGTCGCCCGCGCCGGTGTGCCCGTGGTCGCGTACAACAACCCCATCGACACCAAGGTGGACCTGGTCCCGTCCCTGCTGGCCCGGCTGCACGCCGACGGCTCCATCGTCGCCGTCAAGGAGTTCAGCGGGGACGTGCGGCGCGCCTACGAGATCGCCGAACTCGCCCCGGGTCTCGACCTGCTGATCGGCGCCGACGACGTGCTGCTCGAACTGGCCCTGGCCGGCGCCGTCGGCTGGATCGCCGGCTACCCCAACGCGCTCCCGCAGGCCTGCTCCACCCTCTACCGCGCCGCCGTCGCGGGGGACCTCGACACCGCCCTGCCGCTCTACAAGTCCCTGCACTCCCTGCTGCGCTGGGACTCCAAGACCGAGTTCGTCCAGGCCATCAAGCTCTCCATGGACCTCGCCGGCCGCCCCGGCGGCCCCACCCGCCCGCCGCGCTTCCCGCTCACCGGGGAGATCGAGGCCGGGGTCCGCGCCGCCACCGAGAAGGCACTCGCCGAGGGCCTCAACTAACCCAGTCCGAAGTCCTAGGGGGACTTGATGCGCACCCGAAACGTTTACCACGCGGTGGACTCGCACACCGAGGGCATGCCCACCCGGGTGATCACCGGAGGAGTCGGGGTGATCCCCGGCGCCACCATGGCCGACAAGCGGCTCCACTTCATCGAGCACCTGGACCACATCCGGACCCTGCTCATGTACGAACCGCGCGGCCACTCCGCGATGAGCGGCGCCATCCTGCAGCCCCCGACCCGCCCCGACGCCGACTTCGGCGTCCTCTACATCGAGGTGTCGGGCCTCCTCCCCATGTGCGGGCACGGCACCATCGGGGTCGCCACCGTCCTGGTGGAGACGGGCATGGTGCCCGTCGTCGAGCCGGTCACCACCGTCCGGCTCGACACCCCGGCCGGGCTCGTCAGCGTCGACGTCCGGGTCGAGGACGGGGCGGCCACCGCCGTCACCCTCACCAACGTCCCGTCCTTCAGCGTCGGCCTCGACCTCAAGGCCGAGGTCCCCGGATACGGCACGGTCACCTACGACCTGGCCTACGGCGGCAACTTCTACGCCTTCGTCGAACTCGACGCGCTGGGGCTCCCCTTCGACCGGGAGCGGAAGGACGACCTGCTCGCCGCAGGCCTGGCCGTCATGGAGGCGGTCAACGCCTCCGAGGACCGGCCCGTCCACCCCGAGAACCCCTCCATCGCCGGGCTCAAGCACGTCTACCTCGCCGCCCCCGGCTCCGACGCCCGCCGCTCCCGGCACGCGATGGCCATTCACCCCGGCTGGTTCGACCGCTCGCCCTGCGGTACCGGAACCAGCGCGCGCATGGCGCAGCTGCACGCCCGCGGACTCCTGGACCTGGACACGGACTTCGTCAACGAGTCCTTCATCGGCACCGAGTTCACCGGCCGCCTCGTCGGCGAGACCACGGTGGGCGGCCTCCCGGCGCTCGTGCCCACCGTCACCGGCCGGGCCTGGATCACCGGCACCGCCCAGTACTTCCTCGACCCGTCCGACCCGTTCCCCGGAGGGTTCCTGCTGTGACCGTCGTACGAACCGTGGACTACCACACCGCCGGCGAGCCCTTCCGCATCGTCGACCTCACCTCCGGGGGCGCCCTGCCCGTGCCCGGGGACACCGTTGCCGAGCGCTGCGCCACCGCCATCGGACCGGGGGGATCGGGCACGGCCCCCCGGCGCGGCCCGCTGGACGACGTACGCCGGCTCCTCGTACAGGAGCCGCGCGGGCACGCGGGGATGTACGGGGGCTTCGTGGTTCCGCCCGACGACGACGGGGCCCACTTCGGGGTGCTGTTCTGGCACAAGGACGGCTACTCCACCGCCTGCGGCCACGGCACCATGGCGCTGGGCGTCTGGGCCGTGGACACCGGCCGGGTCGCCGCCCCGGACGACGGGGACGTCCAGGTGCGCATCGACGTGCCCTCGGGGCGGGTCGCCGCGACCGTGCACCGAGCGGGGGGCCGCACCACCGGGGTCACCTTCCGCAACGTCCCGGCCCGAGCCACCGCCCGCAAGGTGCCCGTCGCCACCACCCTCGGCATGGCCGAGGTGGACATCGCCCACGGCGGGGCCTGCTACGCCTCCCTCGCCGCCCGGGACCTCGGCCTGGACGTGACCTTGGCTTCCCTGCCCGCGCTCGTGCGGGCCGGGAAGGAGATCCGGGCCGCCCTCGCCACCCACCCCGGGACCTGGCACCCGGACGGGCCGCTGCTCTCCGGGGTGTACGGGGTGACCCTCTACGAGGAACTCCCCGACACCCCCTTCGGGCCGCACCAGCGCAACGTCACCGTCTTCGCCGACGGGCAGATCGACCGCTCGCCCTGCGGCTCCGGCACCTCGGCGCGGCTCGCGCTGCTCGCCGAGGACGGCAGGCTGGGGGAGGGCGACGACCTGCTGCACGAGTCGGTCGTCGGCACGGTGTTCACCGGCCGGGTCGCCGCCCGGGTGGCCGACGGCGTGGTCACGGAGGTCACCGGTACGGCGTACCGCACCGGCGAGCACCTCTTCAGCGTCGACCCGCAGGACGCGCTCGGCGCCGGGTTCCTGCTGTGATCCCCCAGCTGTCGGGCGCCGAGATGGCCGGACTGCTCACCCCGGCCGCCGCCGCGGACGCGCTGGCCGAGGCGCTGCGGGCCGGGCTGGACCCGGAGACCTGCCCGCCGCGCAGCGCCCTGCCCGTGCCGGGCGGCGGGGAGCTGCTGCTCATGCCGGCCGCCACCGGGGCCTACGCCGGAGTGAAGATCGCCGGGGTGGCCCCGGGGAACCCGGCCCTCGGGCTGCCCCGGATCACCGGGTCCTACCTCCTCCTGGACGGCCCCACCCTGCGCCCCCTCGCCCTGCTCGACGGGGCGGCGCTGACCACCCTGCGCACGCCCGCGGTCTCCGCGCTCGCGCTGCGCCACCTGGCTCCGGCCGGCCGGCCGCTGCGGCTGCTGCTCTTCGGTTCGGGACCGCAGGCGTACGGGCACCTCGAAGCGGTGCACGCGCTGCGGCAGCTGGCGGAGGTGGTGGTCGTGGCCCGTGCGGGGTCCGCGGCCGGCGCCGCCGCCGCGGAGGCACTGGCGGCGCACGCGCGCGGCCTGGGCGTCCCCGCCCGGCCGGGGACGGCGGCGGAAGTGGCCGACGCCGACCTGGTGATCTGCTGCACCACCTCCCGCGAACCCCTCTTCGACGGGCGGCTGATCGCGCCGGGCGCCACCGTGGTCGCGGTCGGCTCGCACGAGCCGGACGCCCGCGAGGTGGACACGGCGCTGGTGCGGCGGGCGGCCGTGTACGTGGAGTCGCGTGCGGCGGCCCTGCGCGAGGCGGGGGACCTGCTGGTGCCCGAGGCGGAAGGGGCCATCGGCGCCGGTCACATCAGCGGCACCCTGGCCGACCTGGTCGCGGGCCGGATGCCGGGCGCCGGCGCGGGGAGTTGTCCACAGCTCTTCAAGAGTGTGGGCATGGCCTGGGAAGATCTGGCTGTGGCGGTCGCACTGTTCGAGGCCGCCGGGAAAGGCGTCCACGGAGGAGCGAGCGCAACGTGACATTGTACGCTGTTCCTCCGCACGCCAGTGGTGTGAGCGGTCTCGGAGGAAATGCAATGGGTGACCTGAAGCAGCACAGTCTCATCAAGGCTCAGGAACGGCTCCGCGACCAGGTCGGCCACGCCCTGAGGGCAGCCCTGATAGCGGGTGAGCTGCGCCCCGGGAGCGTCTACTCCGCCCCCGGCCTCGCGGCCGAACTCGGCGTCTCGGCCACCCCGGTGCGCGAGGCCATGCTCGACCTGGCTCGCGAGGGCCTGGTGGAGCCGGTCCGCAACAAGGGCTTCCGGATCACGGAGGTCAGCGAGCGCGATCTGGACCAGTACACCGAGCTGCGCACGATGATCGAGGTCCCGACCATCGGCAGGATCACGAAGATCGCCGCGCCCGAGGCGCTGGAGGCGCTGCGCCCCATCGCGCAGGAGATCGTCACCAGCGCGCGCGAGCACAACCTCATCGGGTACCTGGAAGCCGACCGCCGCTTCCACCTCACGCTGCTCGGCCTCTCGGGCAACGACCGCCTGGTGGAAACCGTCGGCGACCTGCGCAAGCGCTCCCGGCTGTACGGCCTGACGGGCCTGGACGAGGCCGGCAAGCTGGTCTCCTCCGCCGAGGAGCACATCGAGCTCCTGGACCTGATGCTCAGCGGCGACGCGGAGGCGGCCGAAGCCTGCATGACCCGCCACCTGGGCCACGTCCGCTCCCTCTGGGCCCAGGGCCGCGACGAACCGGTGGGCCGCACGAAGGGCCGCCTGGGCACGGGCCTCTAGGAACCCTTACCTCCCCTTCCGGACGCCGGGCGGCGCAGCGGCGCGCCCGGCGTTCTGCATGCCCAACGCCCGCCCATCCGTACTGATTTGGACACGGCTGGATAACGGTGGGTGCAACCGGGGTCCAACCCCTTGTCAGTACAATTTCACATTACTATGTTACCGGTCACATCATAGAGCGCGGCCCTTCACTGGAGTGACCCATGACCAAGCGCACCCAACTCGCCCTCGCCACCGCCCTGGTGGCCGCACTCGCACTCGGCGCCTCGGGCTGCTCCGACCCCAAGAAGGGCTCCGCCGCCGGTGCGGGCGCCTCCAACCCCGCCTCCGCCAACGACGGCAAGATCCTCGGCGGTGCGCCCGTCAAGGGAGGCACCCTCACCGTCCTGTCCAACCAGGACTTCGCCCACCTCGACCCCGCCCGCAACTGGGTCATGCCGACGATGGACTTCGGCACCCGCCTCCTCTACCGCACCCTGGTCACCTTCAAGGCCGAGCCGGGCAAGGAGGGCAGCGAGCTCGTCCCCGACCTCGCCACCGACCTCGGTACCTCCTCCAACGGCGGCCGCACCTGGACCTTCACCCTGAAGGAAGGCCTCAAGTACGAGGACGGATCGCCCATCAAGGCGCAGGACATCAAGTACAACGTCGAGCGCTCCATGGCCCCCGACCTCACCGGCGGCCCCGACTACGCGGCCCAGTACCTCGCCGGCACCGAGGGCTACAAGGGCCCGCTCCAGGGCAAGCACCTCGACTCCGTCAAGACCCCCGACGACCGCACGATCGTCTTCGAACTGAAGCGGCCCGTCGCCGAGTTCTCCGCGACCGCGACCCTCCCCACCTTCGCCCCGGTCCCCGAGTCGCAGGAGAAGGGCACGCAGTACGACGCCCGCCCGTTCTCCTCCGGCCCGTACAAGATCGAGTCGTACGACCGGGACAAGAAGCTCGTCCTGGTCCGCAACGAGCACTGGGACGCCAAGACCGACACCGTCCGCAAGGCCTACCCCGACAAGTTCGTGGTCGTCATGGGCCTCAAGGGCGGCCAGATCGACGACCGGATCATCGCCGGGGAGGGCGCCGACGCCTCCTCCGTCCAGTGGTCCGACATGCGGCCCGAGAGCGCCCCCAAGGTGCTGCCCAAGCCCGAGATCAAATCGCGGCTGCTGGCCGAGTCCCAGGGCTGTACGGAGATGCTCCACCTCAACAACTCCCGCGCCCCCTTCAACGATCCCAAGGTCCGCGAGGCCCTGCAGTACGCCGTGGACAAGGAGGCCGTGATCACCGCGGGCGGTGGCCCCGCCCTCAACGAGATCGCCACCGCCTACCTGCCGCCGGCCATGTCCGGCGGCAAGCAGGCCGACACCCTCAAGATCGCCCCCGCCGGGGACCCCGCCAAGGCCAAGGAGCTCCTCAAGGCCGCCGGCAAGGAGACCCTGAAGGTCTCGCTCGCCGTCTCCACCGGCGACAAGGGCAAGGCGGAGGCCCTCCAGCAGGGCCTGGCCCGGGCCGGCGTGGAGGTCGTCATCGACACGGTCGACCCGGGCGCCTACTACGACGTCATCGGCGACCTCTCCACGACCCCCGACATGTCGCTCGCCGGCTGGTGCCCCGACTACCCCTCCGGCTCCACCTGGATCCCCTTCGTCTTCGACGGACGCACCATCAAGGAGAAGGGCAACCAGGGCAACAACGCCCAGTTCCGCGACGACGCCACGATGAAGCGGATCGACGAGATCAACGCCATGGCCGACGCCAAGCAGGCCAACCAGGCCTGGATCGACCTCGACGCCGAGATCATGAAGAAGTCCCCGGCCATCCCCCTCCTGCTGGAGCGCAAGCCGCTGCTCGTCGGCACCAACATCGCCGGCGCCTTCGGCCACCCCGTCTGGGTCGGCCAGCTCGACTACGCCACCATCGGCCTCAAGGACCCGGCCAAGAGCCAGGGCCAGGGCTGAAGATGACCGCCGCCACCGCCACCCCGGCGGACCCGGCGGCGGTCAAGGAGATCCCCCCGGGCAGCAGCCCCTGGCAGCTCGCCCGGCGGGAACTCCGCCGCCGCCCCGCCGTCCGCATCAGCCTCTTCGTCGTCCTCCTCTTCGTCCTGATGGCCGCCACCGCCCCCTGGCTCGGCGCGCTGGGCGGCTGGTCCCCCGACGAGTTCGACAAGTCCGCCATCGACCCGTACCTCGGCGGCCAGCCGCTGGGCTCCTTCGGCGGGATCAGCCCCGACCACTGGCTCGGCGTGGAACCCGTCAGCGGCCGCGACCTGTTCGCCCGCGTCGTCAACGGGGCCCAGGTCTCCCTGCTCATCGCCTTCGCCGCCACCGCCATCGTGGTCGTGGCGGGCACCGCCGCCGGAATCGCCGCCGGCTACTTCGGCGGGCGCACCGACACCGTCCTGTCCCGCCTGATGGACCTGACGATGTCCTTCCCGTCCCTCATCTTCATGATCGCGATGCTGTCCGTGGCCAAGGACGTCAACCGCATCGTCCTCATGACCGTGGTCATCGGCGTCTTCGGCTGGCCCGGCGTCGCCCGCGTCGTCCGCGGCCAGGCCCTCTCCCTCAAACACCGCGAGTACGTGGACGCCGCCCGCGTCGGCGGCTCCAGCTCCTGGCGGATCCTGACCCGCGACATCCTCCCGGGGGTCTCCGGCCCGGTCATCGCCTACACCACCCTGCTCATCCCCGGCATGATCAGCACCGAGGCCGCGCTCAGCTACCTCGGCGTCGGCGTCCGCCCGCCCACCCCCTCCTGGGGCCAGATGATCGCCGAGTCCGTGGCCTTCTACGAGACCGACCCCATGTACTTCGTCATCCCGAGCCTCTTCCTCTTCCTCGCGGTCCTCGCCTTCACCCTGCTCGGCGACGCCCTGCGCGACATCCTCGACCCGAGGGGCGGCCGGACGTGATCCTCTACCTCGCGCGCAGGCTGCTCGCCCTCGCCGGCGTCCTCCTCGCCATCACCGCCGTCACCTTCCTCATCTTCTACGTGCTCCCCTCCGACCCGGCCGCGGCCGCCTGCGGCAAGACCTGCAGCGCCGAGCGGCTGGCCGACGTACGCGCCTACCTCGGCCTGGACCAGCCGCTGTGGCGGCAGTTCGGCGACTTCCTCACCGGGATCTTCACCGGACGCACCCTCGGCACCGGCCAGTACGCCGTCCAGTGCGACTTCCCCTGCCTGGGCTACTCGTACGAGAACTCCCTTCCCGTATGGGACCTGCTGATGGACCGGCTGCCGGTCTCGGCCTCCCTCGCCGTCGGCGCGGCCGCCCTCTGGCTCGTCCTCGGCCTCGGCGCCGGAGTCACCGCGGCCCTGCGCAAGGACACGGCCACGGACAAGGTCCTCATGGTCGGCGCGGTCGCCGCCGCCTCCCTGCCCGTGTACTTCACCTCCGTGATGCTCATCTACGGAGTCATCCGCATCGCCGGGCTCCTGCCCTACCCCACGTACCAGGCCTTCACCGACAACCCGCTCGCCTGGGCGAGCAACCTGCTCCTGCCCTGGACCGCGCTCGCCCTGCTCTACGCCGCCATGTACGCCCGGCAGAGCCGCGGTTCGATGATCGAGGCGATGGCCGAGCCGTACATCCGCACCGCCCGCGCCAAGGGAATGCCCGAACGCACCGTCGTGGTCAAGCACGGACTGCGCTCCGGGATGACCCCGATCCTCACCATCTTCGGAATGGACCTCGGCGGCCTGCTCGCCGGAGCCGTCATCACCGAGTCCATCTTCGGACTCCCCGGCGTCGGGCGGCTGTTCTACGGGGCCCTGGTCAGCTCGGACCAGCCCGTGGTGCTCGGAGTCACCCTGCTGGCCGCCTTCTTCATCGTCGTCGCGAACCTCGCCGTCGACCTCCTGTACGCCGTCATCGACCCGAGGGTGAGGTATTGATGGCTCCTCCTCCCGAAGCATCCGCAGCACCCGCAGCACCCGCTGCATTCGCAGCGCCCGCAGCCCCTTTGCTCCAAGTGCGCGACCTCCAGGTCACGTTCACCACCCCGCGTGGCACCGTGCGCGCCGTCGACTCCCTCGGCTTCACCGTCGAGGCCGGCCGCACGCTCGGCATCGTCGGCGAGTCCGGTTCCGGCAAGTCCGTCACCTCCCTCGCCGTCATGGGCCTGCACCGGGGCGCCGAGATCAGCGGCTCCATCGCCCTCGACGGACAGGAGCTGACCACCAAGTCCGAGAAGGAGCTCTCCAAGCTGCGCGGCCGCAAGATGGCCATGATCTTCCAGGACCCGCTGTCCAGCCTGCACCCCTACTACACGGTCGGGGAGCAGATCGCCGAGCACTTCCGGGTCCACTTCCGGGCCGGCCGGGCCGCCGCGAAACGGCGGGCCGTGGACATGCTCGGCGAGGTCGGCATCCCCGAACCCGCCCGCCGGGCGGGGGAGTACCCGCACCAGTTCTCCGGCGGCATGCGCCAGCGCGCGATGATCGCCATGGCCCTGGCCTGCGAACCGGACCTGCTCATCGCCGACGAGCCCACCACCGCCCTCGACGTCACCGTGCAGGCGCAGATCCTGGAGCTGATCGCCGGCCTCCAGCAGGAGCGCGGACTCGGCGTCGTCATGATCACCCACGATCTGGGCGTGGTCGCCCGCGTCGCCCACGAGGTACTCGTCATGTACGGCGGCCGGGCCGCCGAACAGGCCCCGGTCGACGACCTGTTCGCCGACCCCGCGCACCCGTACACCCGGGGGCTGCTCGACTCGCTGCCCCGGCTGGACGATGCCGACGACGATCCGCTGCGCGCCATCCCCGGCTCCCCGCCCTCCCTGCTCGTCCCGGCCCCGGGGTGCGCCTTCGCCCCGCGGTGCGCCGTGGCCGCCGCGGGCACCGAGGAGGACCGCGAGCGCTGCGCGACCGTACGGCCCGAGCTCAGGCCCTACGGGGCCGGCGGCCGCGAGACGGCCTGCCACTTCGCGGGCGCCGTCCGGGAGGTGACCCGATGACCGCAACCCACCCGACGGGCCCCCGCACCGCCCGCATCCCGGCGGCCCGCGCCGAGGTCCCGCCGCCGCTGCTCAGCGTCCGCGACCTCACGATGACCTTCCCCGGCAAGCGGACCGTGACCGGGCGCCGGGGGGCGCCCGTGCGCGCCGTCGACGGAGTCTCCTTCGACCTGGAGGCCGGCCGCACCCTGGGTCTCGTGGGGGAGTCGGGCTGCGGCAAGTCCACCACCGGGCGGATGATCGTCCGGCTGCTGGAACCGACCTCCGGAAGCGTGGAGTTCGAGGGCAGGGACATCAGCCGGCTCTCCCAGGGCGCCCTGCGCCCGCTGCGCCCGGGCCTCCAGATGGTCTTCCAGGACCCGCACTCCTCCCTCAACCCCCGCCAGACGGTGGCCCGGATCATCTCCGACCCGCTGCTGGTCCAGGGTTCGAGCGCGGCGGACGCCCGCCGCCGGGCCGCCGAGCTGATGGAGCTCGTCGGACTGATCCCGGAGCACATCGACCGCTATCCGCACGAGTTCTCCGGCGGCCAGGCGCAGCGCATCGGCATCGCCCGGTCGCTCGCCACCAGCCCCCGGCTGATCATCGCCGACGAACCGGTCTCGGCGCTCGACGTCTCCGTCCAGGCGCAGATCGTCAACCTGATGGAGCGGCTGCGCGCCGAACTGGGCCTGGCCTACGTGTTCATCGCGCACGACCTCTCCGTCGTCAAACGGGTCAGCGACCGGGTCGCCGTCATGTACCTCGGCCGGATCGTGGAGATGGGCGACAAGAAGTCGCTCTACGAGAACCCCCAGCACCCGTACACCAGGGCGCTGTTGTCCGCCGTCCCGCTGCCCGACCCGGCGGCGGAGCGGCGGCGCGAGCGGATCGTGCTGCTCGGTGATCCGCCGAGTCCGGCCGCCCCGCCCCCGGGATGCACCTTCCACCCCAGGTGCCCCGTGGCGCAGGAGATCTGCCGCACCGAACGGCCGCTGCTGCGGACGGTCGCCTCCCGTGAGGTGGCCTGCCACATGGCGTAGCCGCGGACGCCCGGGGGACCGGCGGGGAACCCGGGTACGGGGGAGGGCCCCGGAGCGATGATCTCGCTCCGGGGCCCTGCCGTTTCCCGCCTTCGCTCTGCCGGCGGCTCAGGCCGGGCCCAGCTCCCTGCGGAAGAACTCCAGCTCCAGCGCCATGATCTTCTCCCGCGCCCCGCCCGGGGTCATGTGGGTGACCCCGGGCAGCGCGAGGAGCTGGTGCGGGCGGCCCGCGTCCGTCAGGGCCTGGGAGAGCCGCAGGGTGTGCGAGGGGTGCACGTTGTCGTCGGCCAGCCCCGTGACCAGCAGCAGCGGCCGGCTCAGACCCGCGGCGTCGGCGAGCAGGCTGTCCCGCTCGTAGACCTCCGGGTGCTCCTGGGGCAGCCCCAGGTACCGCTCGGTGTACGCCGTGTCGTACTGCCGGAAGTCGGTCGGCGCGGCCCCGGCCGCCGCCGCGTGGAAGACGTCCGGGCGGCGCAGCACCGCGAGCGCGGAGAGGTACCCGCCGTAGGACCAGCCGCGGATGCCCACCCGGGTCAGGTCGAGGTCGCCGTGGCGTGCCCCGAGCGCCTGCAGGGCGGCGACCTGGTCCTCCAGGGTGACCTCGGAGAAGCCCCGGTACATGGCGTGCGTGTGCCGCGGCGAGACGTGGGCGGTGCCGCGGTTGTCCACGGTGACCACGGCGAAGCCCTGGTCGGCCCACCACTGCCGGTGCTGCCAGCGGCGCGGCTCGGCGCTGACGTCCTGCATGCCGGGGCCGCCGTAGCTGTCCATCAGGACGGGCAGCCGCGTGCCGGGGACGTGCCCGCGCGGCAGCACCAGGGCGGTGGGCACCGCGTGCTCGGTGACCCGCTCCAGCACCGGGACCACCCGGTAGGGCAGCGGCTGCGCCAGGTCGCCGGGGACGAACTCCCTCCCGTCGGGGCCCCGCAGGACGCGCCGGATCCCGTCGGCGTCGGCGGAGCCCAGCAGCAGCGCCCCGGCGGAGGCCGCCAGGACGGAGTGCACCCCGGGCCCGTCCGCGAGCGGGGTCAGCCCGCCGGTGTCCGGGTCCAGCAGGAGCACCTGCTGCTCGGCGGGGTCGCGGAGCCCGGCCTCGATCAGCAGGCGGTTCCCGTGGGCGCCGGCCACCCTGCGGACCTGGACCCCGTCCCCGGTGAGGAGCACGCCGTCCAGCGCGAGCGCGCGGGCGGCCCCGCCGGGGGTGTCGGCCGAGGTGAGCATCCGGCCGTCGGCCAGCCGGGCCGGGGTGCCGGGGAGCGTGGGGTCCACCCACTGGGGGTGCGTGGTGCGCGACAGCTCCCGGGTGCGCCCGGTGTCCGGGTCGGCGGCGAGCAGCAGCACGTTCTGCTGGAGCCGGTCGTGCACGGTGAGCAGGATCTCGGCGGGCGAGTCCCAGTCGGCGTCGGAGAGGTACGGATAGGTCTCGGCGTCCCAGTCGAGCCGGACGGCGCCGTCCGGGCCCGGACCGAGCACCCAGAGCTGCACGTCGGCGTTGGGGCCGCCCGCCTCGGGGTACGCGAAGTCCTCGGCCGGCAGCTCCGGGTGCGCCGGGTCGGCGAACCAGCGGCGCTGGAGGGCGGATTCGTCGACGCGGGCGGCCAGCAGCCGGTCCCCGCCGGGGGACCACCAGTGCCCCCGGTGCCGGTCGAGCTCCTCGGCGGCGGCGAACTCCGCGACGCCCCAGCGGGCCCCGTCGTCGGGGCTGATCCGGCCGCCGGGGACGGTGTGCAGGGCGTCGCCGGTGACGTAGGCGGTGCGCGAGGCGTCGGGGCTCGGGCGCGGGTCGAAGACGGGCCCGGCGGCGGGGAGTTCCTTGGGCTGCGCGGGCGCTCCGTCCTCCGCCGCGCGGGCGCCTTCGTACGCGGCGCAGTAAAGCCGCCCGTAGAGCGCGAACACGGCGGTGCGCCCGTCGGCGGAGAGCGCGTAGGAGCCGATCCCGGCGGCGACGAGCCGGGAGCGTTCGCGCAGCCGGCGCTCGACGACGGGGAGGGGCGCGGGCTCGGGGGACAGCTCGCGGGGGTCGGCGAGCAGGGTTTCGGCGCCGGTGGCGGTGTCCAGGACCCAGAGGCTGTCGAAGGGATCGGTGGGGCCGCTGGATCGGAGGAACCAGAGGAGCCGGCCTTCGTCGCCGAAGGAGAAGGCGCGCGGGGCGCCGTAGGTGAACCGGGCGGTGCTCGCGGAGAGCCTGAGGAAGTCATCCATGCGATCCATGGAATCAGTGTGTCATGTGAAATACCACACGGCATATATCACACAGTGCGTGCTGCACGGGTCGCATGGGCCGCATGGTCTAGGCCGTTCGAGTGGTGACACCCCAGATACGGGTTTAGCGTCGAAAAAGTGGACCCGAACGCTACGCCGAGCAATACCAGCACCGGGACCGACGGCAAGGTCCAAGGCAACGGCGGCGGTCACGGACTTGCCCTGTTCGTGATCGCCTCGTGCCAGCTCATGGTCGTTCTCGACATCACCATCGTGAACATCGCGCTGCCGCACATCCAGACGGCACTCGACTTCTCCACCGAGAGCCTGTCCTGGGTCGTCAACGCCTACACCCTCACCTTCGGCGGCCTGCTGCTCCTCGGCGGCCGCACCGGTGACATCCTCGGCCGGCGGCGCGTCTTCATCTTCGGCGTCCTGCTCTTCGGCCTCGCCTCCCTGCTCGGCGGATTCGCCCAGAACGCCGGCCAGTTGATGGGCGCCCGCGCCCTCCAGGGCGTCGGTGGCGCCATCGCCTCGCCGACCGCCCTCGCGCTGATCACCACCACCTTCCGCGAAGGCCCCGAACGCAACCGGGCCTTCGGCGTCTTCGCCGGAGTCTCGGCCGGCGGCGGCGCGATCGGCCTGCTGGCCGGCGGCGTGCTCGTCGAATGGCTCAACTGGCGCTGGGTGCTCTTCGTCAACGTCCCCATCGCGCTGCTGATCGCCCTCGTCACCCCGAAGGTGATCCGCGAGTCCAAGCGGCACCCCGGCCACTTCGACTTCGCGGGCGCCCTGCTCTCCACCCTCGGCATGGTGGCCCTGGTCTACGGATTCATCCGCGCGTCCCAGGACGGCTGGCGGGACGGGCTGACGCTCGGCTCCTTCGTGGCGGCCGTGGTTCTGCTGTCCCTCTTCGTCGTCAACGAACGGCGCTCGCCCCAGCCCATCACCCCACTGCACATGTTCGCCGACCGCAACCGGGCCGGCACGTACGCGATCATGCTCTTCTTCGCCTGCGCGATCTTCGGCATGTTCTTCTTCCTGACCCTGTTCGTGCAGAACGTGCTGGGCTTCAGCCCGCTCCGGGCCGGACTCGCCTTCCTGCCGGTCAGCGCGATGATCGCGGTGACGGCGGGGATCACCTCCCAGGGGCTGCCGAAGTTCGGGCCCAAACCGTTCATGGTCGCCGGCTCCCTGTTCGCGGCCGCCGGCCTGGCCTGGCTCACGCAGACCGACATCCACTCCACGTACCTGGGCAGCATCCTCGGCCCGATGCTGCTGTTCGCCGCCGGCATGGGCATGCAGTTCGTGTCCCTGACCCTGATGGCCCTCTCGAACGTCCCCGACCGGGAATCGGGCGCCGCCTCCGGCCTCCTCAACGCGATGCAGCAGGTGGGCGGTTCGCTCGGCCTGTCCATCCTGGTCACCGTGTTCGGCACGGCCAGCCGCAACGAGGCCAAGGACCAGGCGGGCTCCTTCCTGCGCACCGCCACACCGGAACAGAAGCTCTTCTTCGCCAAGACCAAGCAGTACCCGAAGCCCTGGAGCGACCAGGTCCTCACCTCGGGCGTCAGCGCCGCCTTCGTGGCGGCAGCCGTGTTCACCCTGGTCACGGCACTGATCGCGCTCTTCGTCATCCAGGTACGACCCTCGGACCTGGCCCGCCTCCAGGGCCACGCCGCAGCAGACCCCCAGAAGGCCTGATGCTCGGGCGGCCCGACGCCCTGACTCTTCTTAGGCCTCCAGGCGGCGGATCCTCTTCTCAGGCCTCCAGACGGCGGATCCGGCAGCGCGCCGGCCCGGTCGTCCGCAGGGTGATCCCGGCGGTGACGGCAACCTCGGTGTCCACCGCTTCGAACTCGTAGGCCCGCAGCAGCATAGCCAGCGCGATCACCGACTCCAGCACGGAGAAGTGCTGACCGATGCAGGCGCGCGGTCCGCCGCCGAAGGGCAGCCAGGCGTAACGCGGCCGGGCCGCCTCCGCCTCCGGGGTGAACCGGTCGGGATCGAACCGCTCCGGGTCCGGCCAGTAGCCGGGGTGGCGGTGGGTCACCCAGGGCGCCACGATCACATCGGCGCCGGCCGGGATGGTGTACCCGTCGACCTCGGCCGCCGCCACCGACCGGCGGCCGAGGACGGGAGCCGCCGGGTAGAGCCGCATGGCCTCCTTGAGCACCCGGGTCAGGTACGGGAGCCGGTCGAGGTCGGCGGCCCCGGGCGTACGGTCGCCCAGCACCTCGGTGACCTCGGCACGGGCCCGGTCCTGGAACCCGGGATGGCGGGCCAGCAGGTGGAGGGAGAAGGCGAGCGACGTGGCGGTCGTCTCGTGCCCGGCGAGCAGGAAGATCAGCACCTGCTCGCGCAGCTCGGTGGCGTCGAACTCCCCGTCGTCCGCACTGCTCGCGGCGGCGAGCAAGGACAACAGGTCCTCCCCGTCCCCCTTGTTGCTCCCGCTCCCGCTCCCGCTACGGCGCTCGGCGATGATCCCGTCGCACACGGCGTACAGCTCGTCCATCGCGGCGGCCGCCCGCTTGTTGCCCGGAGTGGGCCAGTCGCGGGGGATGTTGACGGGGGAGTAGCCGCGGCGCATCACGTAGGCGGTGATGACCGGAAAGGACCGGTCCACGACATCGGCGGTGGCGTCCACGTCCGTCCCGAAGAGGATCCGGGCGACGGCGCGCAGCGCGAGCGTCATCATCTCGTCCGCGACGTCGACGACCCCGCCCGGGGCCGCCTCCCAGGCGGCGAGGGTGGCGGCGGTCTCGGTCGCCACCGCGTCCGCGTACCCGTCCACCCGGCGCTTGGTGAACAGCGGCTGCACCAACCGGCGCTGGCGCAGGTAGTCCTCGTCCTGGCTGGTGAGCAGCCCGTTGCCGAGGGCGTCGCGGACCTCCTGGTAAATGGCGTTGTCCTTGCGGAAGTTGGCCGCCTGCGAGGCCAGGACCTGCTGCGCCCCCTCCGCCGAGAACACGCAGTGCAGCTCGGTGCGCAGCCCCGGCGGACCGGCTGTGATCAGCACGACGTCCCCGTGCCGCTCCCGCGCCCGCTCGTACGTACCGAGGGCGTCCGCCCTCAGGTCGGCGAGCGACCCGAGCAGCGGAACACCCTCCAGCCGCGGTATCCCCGTACGCTCGCTGCTGCCCGCTGCCATGGTTCCGCCCGCCCTGAGACCTGTGCCGACACCCCGATTCTGCGGGCGCCAGCCCACCCGGTGCGAGGCCCCCCGCCCCATCAGGCCGAATCTCGCCGCACCGCGGAGCAAGAGACGGCCTGGTTCCGGTATCCCCAGCGTGCGCGGCCGTCCTTGCCCATGAAGCACCTCGCCGGGCGGCCGTCCGAGGTGGTCGCGGCGGCGCCGACCGGGGAACAGGACTGCCCGAACTGGATACCGGTCGTCCCTCCGCCACCGCTCGTGCGGGCGTGCCGTAGACGGGCAGATCGGGCACGGGGCTCCTCCGGCATTCCGTCGAATGCCGGAGGAGTGTAGCGCCAGGCCGCCGAGGCCGTCCGGGCGTCCCGGTCCGGACGTACGAAGCCCCCTACGCGCCGATCGGCGCCGCGGTCACCGGGACGGCGAGGTACTGGAAGGTTCCCCCGGGGCCAGGCAGATCGGAGTACGGCCGCCAGGCGAGGTCGTAGCAGCCGCGGAGGTGCTCGGTGTAGTTGGTGACGAGAAGCGCGAGGCCGTCCTGGTCGGGCCGGTCGCAGAACCTCTCCAGCCGCACGATGTCCTCGACGAACTTGTGGCGGAGGACATCGTCTGCGGCCTGGTTCCGGGGCTGGTACTCCCCGTCCGGGAGGCCGGGCACGGTGCCGGCCCAGCTGCGGGTGAAGTACTTGAACTCGATCAGGGTCTGACCTTCCAGCCCGAGGCACAAGAGAACGACTGAGGCCCCGTCATCCCCCGTCAGGGGAGCGGGGCCTCATGCCGGCTGGTGTCGTGCCAGTCAGTGGTTCACCGGTTGCGCGGTGCCTCGTGCGCGACTGCCTAGATGTCGCGGAAGATCTCGATCTGGGCGCCCACCGAGTTGAGGCGTTCCGCCAGTTCCTCGTAGCCGCGGTTGATGACGTAGACGTTGCGCAGGACCGAGGTGCCCTCGGCTGCCATCATCGCCAGGAGGACCACCACCGCGGGGCGCAGGGCCGGGGGGCACATCATTTCCGCGGCGCGCCAGCGGGTGGGGCCTTCGACCAGGACGCGGTGGGGGTCCAGGAGCTGGAGGCGGCCGCCGAGGCGGTTGAGGTCCGTGAGGTAGATGGCGCGGTTGTCGTACACCCAGTCGTGGATCAGGGTCTGGCCCTGGGCCACGGCCGCGATGGCGGCGAAGAAGGGGACGTTGTCGATGTTCAGCCCGGGGAAGGGCATCGGGTGGATCTTGTCGATCGGGGCTTCGAGCTTCGACGGGCGGACGGTGAGGTCCACCAGGCGGGTGCGGCCGTTGTCCGCGGTGTACTCGGGGGAGCGGTCGTGGTCGAGGCCCATCTCCTCCAGGACCGCGAGCTCGATCTCCATGAACTCGATCGGCACCCGGCGGATGGTGAGTTCGGATTCCGTGACGACCGCCGCGGCCAGCAGGCTCATCGCCTCGACCGGGTCCTCGGAGGGGGAGTAGTCCACGTCCACGTCGATGTTCGGGACGCCGTGGACCGTCAGGGTCGTGGTGCCGACGCCGTCGACCCGGACGCCGAGCGCCTCCAGGAAGAAGCACAGGTCCTGGACCATGTAGTTGGAGGAGGCGTTGCGGATGACGGTGGTGCCGTCGTGCCGGGCGGCGGCCAGCAGGGCGTTCTCGGTGACGGTGTCCCCGCGCTCGGTCAGCACGATCGGGCGGTCCGGGGAGATGCCGGCCTCGACCTGGGCGTGGTAGATGCCCTCGGTCGCGGTGATGTCCAGGCCGAAGCGGCGCAGGGCGATCATGTGCGGCTCGATGGTGCGGGTGCCGAGGTCGCAGCCGCCCGCGTAGGGCAGCTTGAAGTGGTCCATCCGGTGGAGGAGGGGACCGAGGAACATGATGATGCTGCGGGTGCGGCGGGCCGCGTCCGCGTCCATGGCGTCCATGTCGAGGCGCGCCGGCGGTACGAGTTCCAGGTCGACGCCGTCGTTGATCCAGCGGGTGCGGACGCCGATGGAGTTCAGGACCTCCAGGAGGCGGTAGACCTCCTCGATGCGGGCGACCCGGCGAAGGACCGTACGGCCCTTGTTGAGGAGCGAGGCGCACAGCAGGGCCACGCACGCGTTCTTGCTCGTCTTGACGTCGATCGCGCCGGACAGGCGGCGGCCGCCGACCACGCGCAGGTGCATCGGTCCGGCGTAGCCCAGGGAGACGATTTCGCTGTCGAGGGCTTCCCCGATGCGCGCGATCATCTCAAGGCTGATGTTCTGGTTGCCGCGCTCGATCCGGTTCACGGCGCTCTGGCTGGTGCCGAGGGCGTCCGCGAGCTGACTCTGTGTCCAGCCCCGGTGCTGCCGGGCGTCACGGATGAGCTTGCCGATGCGTACGAGGTAGTCGTCTGCCATGGATGCACCGTATCTCAGATATGAGATGTTGCTCGCGCTGGGTGTGGCAGACGGGTGTCAACGGGCACCAAAGGGGCCTTATCGGTCGTCAGCTCCCATCGTGGGGCCGCCCGGTGCGTGGTGCGCGACGAGCCGGCCCAGCAGGCTGACGAGCTGCTCGCGCTCCGGTGCGGACAAAGGGGACAGAAGCTCCTCCTGGGCCGCGGCGAGCAGTTGCTCCAGCTTGCGCAGCCTGCGCCGGCCCGCGGCCGTGAGGGTGATGACGTTGCGGCGCCGGTCGGCGGGGTCGGGGGTGCGCTCGACCAGCTCGCCTTCGGCGAGTTCGTTGATGACGGCGACCAGGTCGCTGCGGTGGATGCCGGTGCGGCCGCTCAGGGCCGCCTGGCTCGCGGGGCCGAACTCGTCCAGGGCGACCAGGGTCGCGTAATGCCATTTGTGTGCGTCCGCCCCGCCGAGTTCCTCGGTGACGAGCCGTGCGGCGTGCGCCGAGGCCTGTGAGAGCAGCCGGCTGGGCAGTTCGCGCAGTCGCGCCGGGAGGGCGGAGGCGCCCCGGTCCTCTTCCGTGGTCATGCCGGGATCGTACCCCTTGCGTTCGGGGCACTAACGATTTAAGTTCGTTGGTGTCACGAACGTTAGTGACGCCAACGAAACAGAGCGAACGGATGGTTCCGCCATGCCCGTGATCGACGTACTCGACTCGACCATGTACTACGAGGAGCTCGGCGCCCCCGACGGCGTCCCCTTCGTCTTCCTGCACGGCAACCCGACCTCCTCCCACCTGTGGCGCGGCGTACTGCCCCGGATCGGGGGCCGGGTCCGCGTCCTCGCCCCCGACCTCATCGGAATGGGCCGCTCCGGCAAGCCCGGCGGCGCGTACCGCTTCGCCGACCACGCCCGCTACCTGGACGCCTGGTTCGAGGCCCTGGGGATAGAGGAGGCCGTCCTCGTGGGCCAGGACTGGGGCGGCGCGCTCGCCTTCGACCGGGCCGCCCGGCACCCCGGGAAGGTCCGCGGGCTCGCCTTCATGGAGACGATCCTGCGGCCGGTGGACTGGGCGGAGTTCCCGGCGGCCGCCCGCCCCCGCTTCGAGGCGCTGCGCACCCCGGACGTGGGGGAGGAACTGGTCCTCGACCAGAACCTCTTCATCGAGGACAGCCTGCACAGGACGGTCCTGACCCCGCTCTCCGCCGCCGACCATGCCGTCTACGCCGCCCCCTACCCCACCCCCGACAGCCGGCGCCCCATGCTGCAGTGGGCGCGCTCCATGCCGATCGACAGGGAACCGGCCGACGTCACCGCCCGGGTGGAGGCCTACGACGGCTGGCTCGCCGACAGCCCCGAGGTGCCCAAACTGCTGCTGACCTTCGACGGCTCGCCCACGCTGATGATCACCCCGGAGCCGGCCGCCTGGTGCGAGCGCAACGTCTCCGCGCTGGAGACCGAGTACTGCGGCGCCGCCGCCCACCTCTGCCCGGAGGACCGGCCCGTGGAGATCGCCGCCGCCGTCACGGCCTGGGCCGCGCGCCACGGCCTTGCGGGCTGACCGGCCTTGCGGGCTGACCGGCCTTGGGGGCTGACCGGCCGGGGCGGGGGCCGCACAAGGCACCCCCGCCCCGGAACCCGGACCCCGGAACCCTCAGTGCCCGCAGGCGTGGTGCCGCCCCCTGCCGCCACCCTCACCGCCGTGGACCGAGGCGTACGAGGCCGGCCGCGCGCCCGCCGCCGCGGCGCGGGCCAGCCGGGCCGAAGCCGCCCGGCCCGACGCCGAATCCGCCTCGTGCACCACGCGGCCGCCGACCAGGGTCATCCGTACGGCCGTCCCGCTGATGTCGGCCACCGGACAGCGCGTCACGTCCCGGTCCAGGAGCACCAGGTCCGCCGCCTTGCCCGGCTCCACCGTGCCGGTCAGCTCCTCCTGGCGGAGCTGCCACGCCGTCCCCGAGGTGTGCATCCGCAGCGTGGTGTCCCGGCTCAGCGCCTCCCGCTCCCGGTACAGCTCGCCGGCCCCTTCCGCGCCCTGCCGGTCGATCGCCGTCCGGAGCTGGTTCCACACCTGGAGGGCGTCCACCGGCCAGTCCGAACCGCCCGACAGCCGGGCGCCCGCCTTCTCCAGGCTGCGCGCCGGGTACAGCCACCGGTGCCGCTCGGGCCCGATGTAGGGGAGCAGCGCCTCCACCGTCCAGGTGTCCCGGGCGGCCCACTGGAGCTGCATGCACGCCGCGACCCCCAGCTGCGCGAAGCGCCGCAGGTCGGCGGGGTCCACGATCTGCAGGTGCGCCACCGCGTTGCGGGCGTCGCGCTGCCCCGTGACCCGCCGGGCGTACGCGTACCCGTCCAGGGCGGTGCGCACCGCCCGGTCCCCGAGCCCGTGGGCGTGCATCTGCCAGCCCGCCCGGTTGAAGGCGGCGCTGAGCCGGCCGTAGTCCGGCGCCGAGGTGTAGAGCTCGCCCCGGTTCGCGGTCGGCTTGCCGTTCCCGTCGAGGTACGGCTCCAGCAGGGCGGCGGTCTGTGCCGGGTACTCGATGACCCCGTCCAGGAACACCTTGATCATCCCGAACCGGAGCCCCCGCACGCCCCCGAACTCCCGCCGCAGGCCCCGCGCGTACGCCAGCGAGCCCGCCGGGTCCTTGGCCTGGTCCGCGTCCAGCCGGATCGCGGGGACGATCCGCTGCGGCAGCCTGCCCGCCGCGGAGAGCGCCTGGTACAGCTCCAGTTCGTGCCGCCCCACCAGGGCGTCCATCATCGTGGTGACCCCGGACGCGGCCGCCAGCCCCAGCACCTCGGCGCAGGCCGCGACGAGTTCGGCGCGGGTGTGCTCGGGTATCAGGTGCCGCACCAGGCCCTGGGCGTCGTCCTTGAGGACGCCCGTCGGCTTCCCGTCGGCGCCCTTGACCACCTTGCCGCCGACCGGGTCGGGCGTGGCCGCCGTGATCCCGGCGATGTCCAGGGCGCGCTGGTTGGCCCACAGGTTGTGCCCGTCGCCGCCGATCAGGACGACCGGCCGCCGGGTCGGCAGCCTGTCCAGCATCGAGTGGTGCGGAGCGGTGCCCGTGGGGAGCAGCCCGACCGGGTTCCAGTCCTCCACCACCAACCAGCCGTCGGGCTCGGCGCCCGCGCCGCCGGTGTCGGCGAGGAAGCCGGTCAGGATCTCCAGGAGCTCGGCCTGCGTGGTCTCCGCGCTCTCCAGCGAGGGGGACAGCGAGCGCTCGCCGGCCCCGAGCGGGTGGACGTGGCCGTCGTGGATCCCGCTCATCACCGTGTTGCCGCGGGCGTCGACCACCTCGGTGTCCCGGCCCGCGTACCGGCGCAGCGCGGCATCGGTCCCGGTGGCCAGGATCTTCCCGTCCCGGCCGACCGCGACGGCCCGTACGGGCCCCCGGTGGCCGGTCCCGGTGACCCCCGTGAACACCGAGGCGTTGCGGATCACCAGCGCGGCCGAATTCCGCCCGCCGGAGTGCGGGGCGGCGGCTGCCGCCGCGGGCCCGGCCCCCAGCAGACCCGCCGCGCCCGCGGCTCCGGCGGCGGCGAGGAGCCCGCGGCGCGACAAGGGGGAGAAGGGGGACAGCGGGGACCGGGGGGAAGGAGAAGACTGCATGCACACTCCCAAACGTTGGCGTGGCCAGGACGCTGTGTGATTAAGGCCTTAACCAGAAGCCGCCTCCGGCGACGAAATCCGTACGATGGCGCCGTGCCCGCCCCCCTCCACGCATCCGGACCCGCCCCGATGCCCCCGCCCGCGCCGGTGCCGGGGCCGACCCTCGCCGACATAGCCCGCGCCGCCGAGGTCTCCACCGCGACCGTCTCCCACGCGCTCAACGGGACCGGCCGGCTCGGCGAGTCCACCCGCCGCCGGGTGCGCGAGGTCGCCGGGGCCCTCGGCTACGGAGGCCGGCGCGGCCCGCACAACCGCAGCCTGGGCATCGCCGTGACCACGTACGCCGGCTACGCCTGGGACTTCGCGAGGATCGCCTACTACGCCCGGCTGCTCATCGCCGCCACCTCGGCGGCGCACGCCCACGGCTACGCCCTGACCACGCTCCCCGCCGACCGCGGCGCCGAGCCGCTGTGGCACACCCTGGCGGTGGACGGGATGCTGCTGCTCGACAGTCCGGCCGACGACCCGGTGCTGCGCGCACTGCGGGCGCGGGGGCTGCCGGTGGTCTTCGACGGGCCCCCGGCCGATCCGCGGCCGGGCGACGTGTGGGTGGACAACGACCACACCGCCACCACCCGCGAGGTGCTCGACCACCTGGCGGCGTCCGGCGCCCGGCGGATCGCACTGCACGCGGGCTACGGCCGCGAGTTCTACACCGGGGCCGTCACGTCAGCCTATGAACACTGGTGCGCCGAGCGGGGCCGGGTCCCGCTCGTGATCCCCTTCGACCCGAACGACGACGCCGGGCACGCCTTCGATCCCGCCTTCGCCGGGCCCGACCGGCCCGACGCCGTGTACTGCGTATACGACCCGGGGGGCCGGCAGGTGCTGGCCGCCGCCGCGCGCCACGGCATCGGCATACCCGGCGCCGCGGCGGGCACAGGACCGGTGGAAAGGGGCCTGCTGCTGGTCTGCGCCAGCGAGGACCCGGCGTACGCCGAGAACGAACCTTCCGTGACCACCGTCACCTTCGATCCGGAGCGGATCGCCGAATCGGCGGTTTCGTCCCTGGTCAAGCTCATCGAATCCGGACATGCGGAATCCACTGGGCGACGAGTCGTACCGGCGGCGCTGAGGGTGCGTGCCTCGTCCCGGCCCCCCGGCATGTACTAGAGTTATCTCGACATCGAGATATCTGCCCCGGACGTGCCGCAGCCGCCCCGCTGGTAAGGGTTACCTAACTTAGCCTCACCTTAGCGGAAAGGCCAGAGTGCCTCGCGGCAGGATTGCGGCAATACGCGCGAATTCATGCATGAAGGAGACTGTCGTGTCGGCGAACAGCTTCGACGCCCGCAGCACGCTGCAGGTGGGCGACGAGTCGTACGAGATCTTCAAGCTGGACAAGGTCGAGGGCTCCGCCCGCCTTCCCTACAGCCTGAAGGTCCTGCTGGAGAACCTGCTCCGTACCGAGGACGGCGCGAACATCACCGCCGACCACATCCGGTCGCTCGGAAACTGGGACTCGCAGGCCCAGCCCAGCGAGGAGATCCAGTTCACGCCGGCCCGCGTGATCATGCAGGACTTCACCGGCGTCCCCTGCGTCGTGGACCTCGCCACCATGCGCGAGGCCGTGAAGGCCCTCGGCGGCGACCCGGCGAAGATCAACCCGCTCTCGCCCGCCGAGATGGTCATCGACCACTCGGTCATCGCGGACAAGTTCGGCACCGCCGACGCGTTCGCCCAGAACGTCGAGCTGGAGTACGGCCGCAACAAGGAGCGCTACCAGTTCCTGCGCTGGGGCCAGACCGCCTTCGACGACTTCAAGGTCGTCCCCCCGGGCACCGGCATCGTCCACCAGGTCAACATCGAGCACCTGGCCCGCACGGTCATGGTCCGAAACGGCCAGGCGTACCCCGACACCCTCGTCGGCACCGACTCGCACACCACGATGGTCAACGGCCTGGGCGTACTGGGCTGGGGCGTCGGCGGCATCGAGGCCGAGGCCGCGATGCTCGGCCAGCCGGTCTCCATGCTGATCCCGCGCGTCGTGGGCTTCAAGCTGACCGGCGAGCTGCCGGCCGGCACCACCGCCACCGACCTCGTGCTGACCATCACCGAGATGCTCCGCAAGCACGGCGTCGTCGGCAAGTTCGTCGAGTTCTACGGTGAGGGCGTCGCCGCCACCTCCCTCGCGAACCGCGCCACCATCGGCAACATGTCGCCGGAGTTCGGCTCCACCGCCGCGATCTTCCCGATCGACGAGGAGACGCTGAAGTACCTGCGCCTGACCGGCCGCGAGGCCCAGCAGGTCGCCCTCGTCGAGGCGTACGCCAAGGCCCAGGGCCTGTGGCTGGACCCGGCCGCCGAGCCGGACTTCTCCGAGAAGCTGGAGCTCGACCTCTCCACGGTCGTCCCCTCCATCGCCGGCCCCAAGCGCCCGCAGGACCGCATCATCCTCGCGAACGCCTCGCAGCAGTTCGCGCAGGACGTGCGCAACTACGTCAACGACGACGAGGAGTCCGGCAAGGAGTCCTTCCCGGCGTCCGACTCCCCGGCGTCCACCAACGGTGTGCCCACCAAGCCCACCCCGGTGACCCTGGCCGACGGCACCTCCTTCGAGATCGACCACGGCGCCGTCACCGTCGCCGCGATCACCTCGTGCACCAACACCTCGAACCCCTACGTCATGGTCGCCGCGGCGCTCGTGGCGAAGAAGGCCGTCGAGAAGGGCCTTGCCCGCAAGCCGTGGGTCAAGACCACCCTGGCCCCGGGCTCGAAGGTCGTCACCGACTACTTCGACAAGGCCGGCCTGACCCCGTACCTCGACAAGATGGGCTTCAACCTCGTCGGGTACGGCTGCACCACCTGCATCGGCAACTCGGGTCCGCTGGAGGAGGAGATCTCCAAGGCGATCAACGACGCCGACCTCGCGGTCACCTCGGTCCTCTCGGGCAACCGCAACTTCGAGGGCCGCATCAACCCCGACGTCAAGATGAACTACCTGGCCTCCCCGCCGCTGGTCGTCGCGTACGCCATCGCGGGCTCCATGAAGGTGGACATCACCCGGGACGCCATCGCCACGGACTCCGAGGGCAAGCCGGTCTTCCTGAAGGACATCTGGCCCACCGAGGCCGAGGTCAACGACGTCGTCGCGAACGCGATCGGCGAAGACATGTTCAGCAAGTCCTACCAGGACGTCTTCGCGGGCGACGCGCAGTGGCAGGCGCTGTCGATCCCGACGGGCAACACCTTCGAGTGGGACCCGCAGTCCACCTACGTGCGCAAGCCCCCTTACTTCGAGGGCATGACGATGGAGACCACCCCGGTCTCCGACATCGCCGGCGCCCGTGTGCTGGCGAAGCTGGGCGACTCGGTCACCACCGACCACATCTCCCCGGCCGGTGCGATCAAGGCCGACACCCCGGCCGGCAAGTACCTCACGGAGCACGGCGTCGAGCGCCGCGACTTCAACTCGTACGGTTCCCGCCGCGGCAACCACGAGGTCATGATCCGCGGAACGTTCGCCAACATTCGCCTCCGCAACCAGATCGCGGCGGGCACCGAGGGCGGCTTCACCCGCGACTTCACCGTCGAGGGCGCCCCGGTCTCCTTCATCTACGACGCCTCGCAGAACTACCAGGCCGCCGGCATCCCGCTGGTCATCCTGGCGGGCAAGGAGTACGGCTCGGGCTCGTCGCGCGACTGGGCCGCCAAGGGCACCGCCCTGCTCGGCGTCAAGGCCGTCATCGCGGAGTCCTACGAGCGCATCCACCGCTCCAACCTGATCGGCATGGGCGTCCTGCCCCTGCAGTTCCCCGAGGGCGTCACGGCGGCCTCCCTGGGCCTCACCGGCGAGGAGACCTTCTCCTTCACCGGCGTGGAGGAGCTGAACAACGGCACGACCCCCCGCACGGTCAAGGTCGCCACCGACACCGGCGTGGAGTTCGACGCGGTCGTCCGCATCGACACCCCGGGTGAGGCGGACTACTACCGCAACGGCGGAATCATGCAGTACGTGCTCCGCAACCTCATTCGCGGTTAACCGCAAATCGGCACCAAAGGGCCGTACTTCCGTTAAGGAGGTACGGCCCTTCCGTTTCTGCGGGCGGCTCCGACGGTCCAGCTCAGGTGACGGTGAGGTCTCAACTCGGAAAAGCCGGGGCCCATACCGGTACATGATCTTGCTCACAGGAGCGGAAGTGGACTATACCTGTGCCCGTCCGGGTCACCGCGAAACGAGCGGCGCCGGACGGGGGGATGGCGGGGACCTGCGGTGATGTCCGCTGGGCGGCAGCAGTCGCACTTTCCTTCCTCCTTCACACTCCTGACGAAGGCGAGGACTTGAGCATGGGATCCACCTCCGCCCACGGCGAGCACAGCAACGGTGAGGGCTTCGGCCGCCGGGACCTGATCAAGCGCTCCGCGGCACTCGGCCTGATCGCCGTACCGACGATGAGTTTCCTGTCCGCGTGCGCCTCCGGCTCCGACGAGACGACCAAGGGCAACGAGTCCAAGGTGACCGTCACCAAGGAGAACCCGTTCGGCGTCGCCAAGGGCGGCAAGCTCGACGTCGTGGTCTTCAAGGGTGGCTACGGCGACGACTACGCCAAGGCCTGGGAAGCGGCGTTCGACAAGAAGTGGGGCACCACTTCCTCGCACCTCTCCACCCAGGAGATCACCTCCAAGCTGCAGCCGCGCTTCAACGGCGGCAACCCGCCGGACGTCGTCGACGACTCGGGCGCCCAGCAGATCAAGCTGGACGTGCTCGCCAAGGGCAACCAGCTCGCCGACCTGACCGTGGTGCTCGACGCCCCGTCGCTCGACGACCCGTCCAAGAAGGTCCGGGACACGCTGATGCCCGGGACCATCGAAGGCGGCATGATCGGCGGCAAGTTCGTCGCACTGCAGTACGTCTACACGGTGTGGGGCCTCTGGTACTCGGGCAAGCTCTTCAAGGAGAAGGGCTGGACCGCGCCGAAGACCTGGCCCGAGTTCATGGACATCTGTCAGAAGGCCAAGGCGGCAGGCATCGGCGGCCTCGCCCACCAGGGCAAGTACCCCTACTACATCAACGTCGCCATCATGGACCTGATCGCCAAGAAGGGCGGCCTGGATGCCATGAAGGCGATCGACAACCTGGAGCCGAACGCCTTCGCGGACAACCCGGTGGCGCTCGAGGCGGTCGAGGCGATCTACGAGATCGTCGAGAAGGACCTCCTGATGCCGGGCACCAACGGCCTGACGCACACCGAGTCCCAGACCCAGTGGAACCAGGGCAAGGCCGCCTTCATCACTTCCGGCTCCTGGCTGGAGAACGAGCAGCTCAAGCAGACCCCGGAAGACTTCGACATGCAGTTCCTGCCGATGCCGGTGCTGCCCGGGTCCAAGCTGCCGTTCGAGGCCATCCGCGCCGGCGCCGGCGAGCCCTTCATCGTCCCGGAGAAGGCCGCCAACAAGGCCGGTGGCCTGGAGTTCCTCCGCTCGATGCTGTCCCGCGAGTGGTCGACCCTGTTCGCCCAGCAGGCCAACTCCCTCACCGTCCTCAAGGACGGCGTGGACCCGACGGTCAAGCTCCGTCCGGGTACGCAGTCGGCGGTCGGCGCGCTCAAGGCGGCCGGGGACAACACCTTCAACTACCGCTACGCGGACTGGTACAGCGAGATGGGCACGGAGCTCGAGAACGCGTCCAATGAGCTGATGGCCAAGCGCATCCAGCCCAAGGAATGGATCAAGCGGGCCCAGGCTGCGGTAGACAAGGCCACGAAGGACCCGAACGCCAAGAACAACAAGCGCAGCTGACACCCGCGTCCACCGGTAACCCGGAAACACCAGGGACGGACACCATGAGCCACGTAGCAAACAGCAAGGGGCGGGGCGGCTTCATCGCCGGCTTCCTCATCCTGCCCCTTGCGCTGTACCTGACCTTTGTCATCTGGCCGTACATTCAGACGTTCGGCTATTCCTTCACCAACTGGACGGGTCAGTCACCGACTTTCGACTTCGTCGGGCTGGACAACTACTCGGCCCTGCTGAAGGACGAGGTCTTCCGCGGCGCGCTGCTGCACAATCTGCTGCTCCTGGTGTTCGTCCCGACGATCACCATCCTGATCTCCCTGTTCTTCGCCTTCATGCTGAACGCCGGTGGGCGCAGCGGGGCCGGCGGAGTCCAGGGAGTGGCGGGCTCGGCGCTCTACAAGGTGATCTACTTCTTCCCGCAGGTCCTCTCCCTCGCGATCCTCGCGGTGCTCTTCGGAGCCGTGTACCGCAGTGACGAGGGAGGGCTGCTGAATGGATTCCTCACCAAACTGGGCCTGGTCGACCCGGCCCACCCCATCGAATGGCTCAACGAGCCGAACTTCGTCCTCTGGTGCATGCTGCTCGTCGTGGTCTGGCACGGGGTCGGTTTCTACCTCGTCCTCTTCTCGGCCGCCATGCAGTCGGTCCCCAAGGACATCTACGAAGCCGCGCTGCTCGACGGCGCGAAGCGCGCCCAGACCTTCTTCAAGGTCACGCTGCCCCTGCTGTGGGATTCTGTACAGACTTCCGCGGTCTATCTGGGCATCGCCGCGATGGACATGTTCGTCCTCGTGTCGACCATGACCTCGGGCCAGTTCGGCGGCGGACCGGACCACCACAGCGAGGTCATGGCGACGGTGCTGATGCGTAACTTCCTCTACTTCGGCAAGGCCGGCTACGCCTGCGCCATGGGGGTCGTGATGCTCATCCTCACCCTGATCCTCTCCGCCATCACGCTGCGGGCCACTCGCCGCGAGCACGTCGAGTTCTAGCGGGAGACCACGATGACCACAGTTGTCAAAGCACCGGGCGAGGCGGCAGCCGAGAAGAAGCGCGCCTCCGCCACCGGGCACCCCCGCGGGAAGCGCAAGAGCGGTTCCGAGGGCATGGTCCTCAACGTCTTCTCGCACGGTTTCCTCGCCGTGTGGGCGATATTGATCATCCTGCCCCTCATCTGGCTGGTGCTCGGTTCGTTCAAGACCGACGTGCAGATCGGCGAATCGGCCCTGAGCTGGCCGGCCAACTGGCACTTCGACGCCTTCCCCCGCGCCTGGAACAAGGGCATCGGGGACTACTTCGCCAACACGCTGATCGTGATGGTGTTCTCGGTCCCGCTGACGATGCTGCTCGGCTCGATGGCCGCGTACGTCCTGGCCCGCTACCCCTTCCGGGGCAACCGGCCGATCTACTACTTCTTCGTCAGCGGGGCCATGTTCCCCGTCTTCCTGGCGCTCGTCCCGCTGTTCTTCATGGTGAAGCGGCTGGACATGCTCAACACGTTCCAGGGCCTGATCCTCGTGTACGTGGCGTACTCGATGCCGTTCACCGTCTTCTTCATGCACTCGTTCTTCAGGACGCTGCCGACGGCCGTGCACGAGGCCGCCGTGATCGACGGGGCCTCCCACACCCGGATCTTCTTCCAGGTGATGATGCCGATGGCCAAGCCCGGCCTGATCAGCGTCGGGATATTCAATGTCCTGGGTCAGTGGAACCAGTACATCCTGCCGTCCGTGCTGATGCAGCCGCAGACCGGATCGGACCCCGAGCGCTACATGCTCACCCAGGGCCTGATCCAGCTGCAGTACCAGATGGGCTACGAGACGGACCTGCCGGTGCTGTTCGCCGGTGTGACCATCGCGATGATCCCGATGCTGGTGGTCTACCTGTCCTTCCAGCGGCAGATCCAGGCGGGCCTGACCTCCGCCACGCTCAAGTAGGACCGCCGCTCACGCAGCGGACGGGTCGGGCACGACCGACCAGCTGACCGCCGAGACGGAGGGGTCGAGAGAGAGGTTGCTGACGGCTTCCTCGAGCATCCGGCCCCCCTCGCCCTCGGCGGTCAGCAGTGCGGACACCGTGACCAGGCCGGCCTCCGGGCCGTCCTGGCTGCGGATCGAGCGCAGCTGGTAGCCCGGCCGGCCCAGCGCGTCGACCAGCCGGTGGCGGATGTGGGCCTCCTCCGCCTCCAGGCACACGGCCTCGAAGTGGAAGTCGGTGGCCACCTCGGCCCCGCCCCCCGGCTCGCGGTCCATCCGCCGGCCCAGCGGGCGCAGCAGGAGGTTCGCCCCCACCACGCCCACCGTGCCGCAGGCCGCCAGGACGAACATCCCGGTGCCCGCCAGGCAGCCCACGGCCGCCGAACACCACAGGGTGGCGGCCGTGTTCAGGCCCCGGACGCTCAGCCCGTCGCGCATGATCACGCCGGCGCCGAGGAAGCCGATCCCCGAGACGATCTGGGCGGCGACCCGCGAGCCGTCGTACTGGACCTCCGAGACCTCGCTCATGAACCCGTACTGCGAGAGCAGGACGAACAGCGCGGCCCCGCCCGCCACCAGGGCGTTGGTCCGCAGGCCCGCCATCCGGGCCCGCCACTGCCGTTCCAGGCCGATGGCCGCCCCGAATCCGAGCGCCGCGACCAGGTGCCCGGCCATCTCCCATTCGGTGAGCATCATCGGCCTTCTCCCCTCTTCCTTCTTCGCCGGCCCTTAGAGCCAGGTGCCGAACTTGCGGATGTACACGGTCTTCAGCAGCTGCGTGAGCGTGCAGTACGCCAGCAGGACCCCGATCAGCCACGGGAAGTAGCTCGCGGGCAGGGGTACGAAGCCCAGCGAGGAGGCCAGCGGCGAGAAGGGCAGGAAGAGCCCGGTCAGCACCGCGAGGACGGTCATCACCATCACCGGCCAGGAGGCGCGGGACTGGATGAAGGGGATCTTGCGGGTACGGATCATGTGGACGACCAGGGTCTGCGAGAGCAGGCCCTCGATGAACCAGCCGGACTGGAAGAGCGCCGCGTGCGCCTCGGTGTTGGCGGCGAACACGTTCCACATGACGACGAACATCGCGATGTCGAAGATCGAGCTGATCGGGCCGATGCAGAGCATGAAGCGGCCGATGCCCTTGGCGTCCCAGTTGCGGGGCTTGCGCAGGTACTCCTCGTCCATGCGGTCCCACGGGGTGGCCAGCTGGGCGATGTCGTAGACCAGGTTCTGCACCAGCAGCATGATCGCCAGCATCGGCTGGAACGGGATGAAGGCGCTCGCCACCAGCACCGAGAAGACGTTGCCGAAGTTGGAACTGGCCGTCATCTTGATGTACTTGATCGTGTTGCCGAAGGTGGTCCGGCCCTGGATCACGCCCTGCTCCAGGACGGTCAGGTCCTTCTCCAGCAGGATGATGTCGGCGGACTCCTTGGCGATGTCCACGGCGGTGTCCACCGAGATGCCGACGTCCGCGTCGCGCAGCGCGGCCGCGTCGTTGATGCCGTCCCCGAGGAAGCCGACCGTGTGGCCGTCGGCCTGCAGGGCCCGTACGATCCGGGCCTTCTGGACCGGGTTGATCTTGGCGAAGACCGTCGTACGGGCGGCCAGCGCGCGCAGTTCCGTGTCGTCGAGGGCGTCGATCTCGGTGCCGCCCACCACGTGACCGACCGTGAGGCCGACATCGGCGCAGACCCGGGCGGCGACGAGCTCGTTGTCGCCGGTGACGACCTTGACCGCGATGCCCTTGTCGGCCAGGCCCTGCAGGGCCCGGGCGGCGTCGGCCTTCGGCGGGTCGAGGAAGGCCAGGAAGCCGACCAGGGTCAGCCGGTCCTCGTCGGCCACCGCGTAGGTGTCGCGGGGCGTGTCCATCGTGCGGGTGGCGACGGCGAGGACGCGCAGGCCCTGGCGGTTGTTGTCCTCGGCGATGCGGGTGACGTGCCGCCGCAGCTGTTCGGTCAGCTCGACCTGCTGCCCGCGGTCCGTCATGTGGGTGCACAGCGCGAGGACTTCCTCGACGGCGCCCTTGGTGATCATGACGTGCTCGGGCCGGCCGGAGTCGCCCACGATGCTGTTGCGGTTCAGGACCACGGACATCCGGCGCCGGGCGAAGTCGAAGGGGATCTCGTCGACCATCGAGAAACGGGCATCGACGACAACCTCCTCGGCCTCGCCCACGCGGTCGATGACCGCCTGGTCCATCAGGTTCTTCAGGCCGGTCTGGAAGTGCGCGTTGAGGTAGCCGTACTCCAGGACCTCGTTGTCCTCGTCCCCGTGCACGTCGAGGTAGCGGTCCAGGACGATCCGGTCCTCGGTGAGGGTGCCGGTCTTGTCCGTGCAGAGCACGTCCATCGCGCCCAGGTTCTGGATGGCGTTGAGCCGCTTGACGACCACCTTGCGCTTGGACATGGCCACTGCGCCGCGCGCCAGGTTGGCGGAGACCACCATCGGCAGCATCTCGGGGGTCAGGCCGACCGCCACGGCGATGCCGAGGAGGAAGGCGGCCTCCCAGTCGCCCTTGGTGAAGCCGTTGATCATGAAGACGATCGGGACCATCACCAGCATGAAGCGGATCAGCAGGAAGCTGACCTTGCGCACTCCGGTGTCGAAGTTGGTCTCCGGGCGTTCGCCGACCAGGGAGCCGGCCATCGAGCCGAAGTAGGTGTCGGAGCCGGTGGCGACGACGAGCCCGGTGGCGGTGCCGGAGGTCACCGACGTGCCCATCAGGCAGAGGTTGTCGGCCTCGACGGGATCGGTGGTCGCGCTCTGGCCGAGGTCGTCGGTGCGCGTGTCGGCCTTGGCGACGGGCAGGGACTCCCCGGACAGGGCGGCCTGGCTGACCATCAGGTCCTTGGCGGTGATGATCCGCAGGTCGGCCGGGATCAGGTCGCCGGCGGCCAGCTTGACCACGTCGCCCCGGACCACCTGGTCCATCGGGATCTCGAAGGTCGTGGGCCCGGAGCCGCTGCCGGCCCGGCGCTGCACCGCGCAGGTGGTGGTGACGAGCTGCCCCAGCGCGTCGGCGGCCCGGCCCGAGCGGTACTCCTGCCAGAAGCGCAGCAGCCCGCTGATCCCGACCATCACCGACAGGATGATGACGCCCGGGTCGGCGGGGTCCTGCCAGTACATGACGGCCGCGAGGAAGACCAGGACGGCGATGAAGGGGTTCGCGTACGCCTTCGCCAGCTGGACGTACCAGCGCGGGGCGCGCTCCTGGGCGATGACGTTGGAGCCGTGGCGCTCCAGCCGCAGCGCGGCCTCGGTGTGGGTGAGGCCGTTGCGGGAGGCGTCCACGTCCTGGAGGACCCGGACGCCCGGGCGGGCACTGACCGCGGCGAGCCGTTCGCCGACGGCCCGGGTGCGGGCCTCCAGTTCGGCGGCCTTGCGTTCGCGGCGGGCCCGGCCCGGGGGTGCGAGCTTCGTGGGGGTACGGGGGGTGAGCATGGTCATGACGAATACCTCCCTCCACGGCGCCCGGGCAGCACGGAGCCGCACGGTCACGTGGAGTGATCATGGGTCGGCGCGCGGCGGCACATGAGGCCGCGAGGGGGCGCCGGTGGGCATGGATGACGCGCGCCGGACGGAAGCGTCAGGGCGTGCGGAAGGGGTGGCGAAGATGAATGCAGAAACGCACGGACGCGGCACGGGGCCGCGGGCGTGCACACTCGAAGAGAGACGGCCGCTCGGGGAGCTCAGCCGAAGAGAGCGCTGCAAGGACTTCGATCGGGACTCATCCCGAACACCTCCTCGCGTCGCACTTCATTTACAGAGGGCGCCCGGTCCGGCCGTGAAGGCCGCGGAAGACCAGCGCCACGGCGACCGTAGCACGAGAGGGATGGAGGTTTCTCTCATACTTATGACCGGTAGTGGCCGTTTCGTACTGTGGCAGCCTCTTGACGTCTGGAGGCGCAAAGGCTCGACTTAAGGTTCACAAGTTGGAGAGACGCCGGGGTCTCGTGTCAGCGGGAGCGCGCAGCCGCTGACGGCCCCGGCCGGGGGGCGACGGCTTGCCGTTGCTTATGGGCAGGAGTGGATGAGTCGTGCAGACTCCCGGATCGCAGTCTTCACTGCATCGCGCCAATCTGGAGCGCGTCGTACGGGCGGTGCGGCTCGCCGGTTCGCTGACCCAGGCGGAGATCGCCCGGAGCACCGGACTGTCGGCGGCCACGGTCTCCAATATCGTCCGGGAACTGAAGGAGGCCGGGACCGTCGAGGTCACGGACACCTCCGCCGGGGGCAGGCGGGCGCGCAGCGTCTCGCTCAGCGGTGACGCCGGCATCGTGATCGGCGTCGACTTCGGCCACACCCACCTGCGGGTCGCCGTGGGGAACCTGGCCCACCAGGTGCTGGCCGAGGAGTCCGAGCCGCTGGACGTGGACGCCTCCTGGGTCGACGGCTTCGACCGGGCGGAAGCCCTGGTGGGACGGCTCGTCGAGGGCATCGGGATCGGCCGCGACAAGGTCATCGGGGTCGGGCTCGGCGTCCCGGGCCCCATCGACGTGGAGTCCGGCACCCTCGGGTCCACCGCGATCCTGCCGGGCTGGGCCGGGATCAACCCGCGGCGCGAGCTCTCGCAGCGCCTGGGCGTACCCGTCTACGTGGACAACGACGCGAACCTCGGGGCGCTGGGGGAGCTGGTCTGGGGGAGCGGGCGCGGGGTCAAGGACCTCGCGTACATCAAGGTCGCGAGCGGTGTCGGCGCCGGTCTCGTGATCAACGGGGAGATCTACCGGGGACCCGGCGGCACCGCCGGCGAGATCGGGCACATCACCCTGGACGAGTCCGGTCCGGTCTGCCGCTGCGGCAACCGCGGCTGCCTGGAGACCTTCGCCGCCGCCCGGTACGTGCTGCCGCTGCTGCAGAGCAGCCACGGCCCGGAGTTGACGATGGAGCGGGTGGTGGAGCTGGCCCGCGCCGGGGACCCCGGCTGCCGCCGGGTCATCACGGACGTGGGCCGCCACATCGGCAGCGGCGTGGCCAGTCTGTGCAACCTCCTGAACCCGAGCCGGGTGGTCCTGGGCGGCTCGCTCGCGGACGCCGGTGAACTGGTGCTGGCCCCCATCCGTGAATCCGTGGGGAGGTACGCGATTCCCAGTGCCGCCCGGCAGTTGTCCGTGCTCACCGGGTCGCTGGGCGGGCGGGCCGAGGTGCTGGGGGCGCTGGCCCTCGTACTGAGTGAGATGGGCGATTCGACGCTTTTGGCGGAAAATGGAAGTGGAGTGCGAGCTCCCGCCGTCTTGTCTTCAGTTAGATAACGAATGGCGTCGTTGTCATCTCGTTAAGCATTCACTCCTTGACGACAAACTCGCGGCCGGGGTTGACTCACATCCACCTCGGCCGCAGTGCTGCGGCCTCGTCAGGGAGGTTCAAGTAATGAACACGCGTATGCGCAGAGTTGCCGTCGCCGTTGCCGCCGGAACCATGGCCGTCTCGCTCGCCGCTTGCGGCAGTGCGAAGGAGTCCGGCGACAAGAAGGACAACGCCACGGGCGCGGTCAAGGGCGGCGCGATCAAGGTCGGTCTTCTCCTGCCGGAGAACCAGACCGCGCGGTACGAGAAGTTCGACAAGCCGCTCATCGAGAAGGCGGTCAAGGACCTCACCGCGGGCAAGGGCGAGGTCGTCTACGCCAACGCCAAGCAGGACGCGACCACGCAGAACTCGCAGGTCGACACGATGATCACCAACAAGGTGAACGTCCTGATCATCGACGCGGTGGACTCCAAGGCCATCGCCGGCTCGGTCAAGAAGGCCAAGGAGGCCGGCATCCCGGTCGTGGCCTACGACCGCCTCGCCGAGGGCCCGATCGACGCCTACACCTCCTTCGACAACGAAGAGGTCGGCAAGGTCCAGGGCAAGGCGCTCCTGGAGGCCCTGGGCGCCAAGGCCAAGGACGGCCAGATCGTCATGATGAACGGCTCGGTCACCGACCCGAACGCCGCGCTGTTCAAGAAGGGCGCGCACTCCGTCCTCGACGGCAACGTGAACGTCGGCAAGGAGTACGACACCGTCGAGTGGAAGCCGGAGAACGCCAACACCAACATGGCGGCCGCGCTCTCGGCGCTCGGCAAGGACAAGGTCATCGGCGTCTACTCCGCCAACGACGGCATGGCCGGCGGCATCATCACCGCCCTCAAGGCGGCCGGCGTGACCCCGCTGCCCCCCGTCACGGGCCAGGACGCCGAACTCGCCGGTGTGCAGCGGATCGTCGCCGGTGAGCAGTTCATGAGCGTCTACAAGCCGTACGCCCCCGAGGCCGAGGCCGCCGCGAAGATGGCCGTCGCCCTCGCCAAGGGCGAGTCGATCGCGACCACGGCCACCGCCAAGGTCGACAGCCCCACCACCAAGGGCGTCCCGTCCCTGCTGATCCCGGTCGTCTCGCTGACCAAGGCGAACGTGAAGGACACCGTCGTCCGCGACAACGTCTACACGCTCGACGAGATCTGCACCGACAAGTACGCGGCCGCCTGCGCCACCGCCGGCCTGAAGTAGGGCCCCCCGCCGCTCGGTCCGCCGAGCCGGCCCCCATGCCTGTCCGGCGCTCCCGCCTCCATCCCGCCACCGGCGGGGCGCCGGACAGAACAGAAACGTTTCTCTCGCATCCCCCCCCGTGGTCCTGCTCTTTTTGTACGACATCCCCGCCGGTCAGGCGGCAAGGAGATGGTTCATGTGTCCGCTGCGCCCGTACTGGCGTTGCGAGGGGTCTCGAAGCGGTTCGGTGCCGTTCAGGCCCTCACCGACGTAGAACTCGAGATCCACTCCGGCGAGGTGGTCGCCCTCGTCGGCGACAACGGCGCCGGTAAGTCCACGCTGGTCAAGACGATCGCCGGCGTGCACCCCATCGATGACGGAGTCATCGAGTGGGAGGGCCGCCCGGTCTCCATAGGCAAGCCCCACGACGCCCAGAACCTGGGCATCGCGACGGTCTACCAGGACCTCGCGCTGTGCGACAACATCGACGTCGTCGGCAACCTCTTCCTCGGGCGCGAGCTCAAGCGGCGCGGCATCCTCGACGAGGTGGAGATGGAGCGGCGCGCCCGCGAGCTCCTGACCACCCTGTCCATCCGGATCCCCAGCGTCCGCATCCCCATCGCCTCGCTCTCCGGCGGTCAGCGCCAGACCGTGGCGATCGCCCGCTCCATGCTGGGCGAGCCCAAGCTCGTGATCCTCGACGAGCCCACCGCCGCCCTCGGCGTCGAGCAGACCGCACAGGTGCTCGACCTGGTCGAGCGGCTGCGCGAGCGCGGTCACGCCGTCATCCTCATCAGCCACAACATGGCCGACGTGAAGGCCGTGGCCGACAAGGTGGCCGTCCTGCGGCTCGGACGCAACAACGGCGTCTTCTCCGTGAAGGACACCTCGCAGGAAGAGATCATCTCCGCCATCACCGGGGCCACGGACAACGCCGTGACCCGCCGGGCGGCCCGCACCGGGGAGGCCCGCAAGTGAGTACCCAGCACATAGACCCCGTCAACCCGGCCGCCGCCCACGACGCGATCCCGGCCGTGGACCCCCGCCTGCTCGTACGCGAGCAGGGCTTCGCCGGGTACGTGAACGAGTTCGGCCGCAAGCTCAAGGCCGGCGACCTGGGCTCCGTGCCCGTCGTCCTCGGCCTGATCATCATCTGGAGCATCTTCCAGGGGCTGAACTCCAACTTCCTCGGCGCCGAGAACCTCACCAACATCGCGATCACGATGACGGCCACCGGCATGATGGCGGTCGGCATCATCTTCGTGCTGCTGCTCGGCGAGATCGACCTCTCGGTCGGCTCGGTCAGCGGCGTCTCGGGCGCCATCGTGGCCGTCCTCTCGGTCACCCATGGCGTGAACGAATGGCTGGCCATCCTCGCGGCGATCGCCGGAGGTGCCCTGATCGGCTCACTCCACGGCTTCTTCTTCGCCAAGATCGGCGCCCCGGCCTTCGCCGTCACCCTTTCGGGCCTGCTCTTCTGGTCCGGCGCCATGCTGCAGATCCTCGGCAGCAACGGCACGATCAACCTCGACTCCGAGGGCGTGGTCGGGCAGCTGACCACGTACTTCTTCTCGGACGTGGCCGTCGGCTACGGGCTCGCCGCCCTCGCCGTGGCGGGCTACTTCCTCGCCACCTTCTCCGACAACCGGCGCCGCGCCGCCGCAGGGGTGCCCTCCCGGCCCCTCGGCGAGATCCTGCTGCGCACCGGGCTCCTCGCGGTGTTCACCTTCGGCCCGGCCGCGGTGTTCAACCAGTACAAGGGCCTGCCGCTGGCGATCGTGCTCTTCCTGCTGGCCCTGGTCGGCACGGACTTCCTCCTGCGGCGCACCGCTTTCGGCCGCCAGATCTTCGCCCTCGGCGGCAGCGTCGAGGCCTCCCGGCGCGCGGGCATCAACGTGAACCGGGTCCGGATCACGGTCTTCGCGATCGCCGGCACCTTCGCGGCCATCGGCGGCCTCTTCTGGGCCTCCAAGATCGCGGCGGCGAACCAGAGCGCCGGCGCCGGCGACCTGCTGATGAACGTGATCGCGGCGGCCGTCATCGGCGGCACCAGCCTCTTCGGCGGCCGCGGCCGGACCTGGAACGCCCTCCTCGGCGTCATGGTCATCACCTCCATCCAGTACGGTCTGGCCTTGGAGGGAATCGCGACGCCGATCCAGTACATGATCACCGGCGCGGTCCTCCTCGCCACCGTGGTGATCGACTCGGTCACCCGCAAGACGCAGAAGACGGCCGGACGCGCCTGACGGGCGTGCGCGGAGCGTGATGCGGCGGTAAGAACCGTCACAGTGCCCGGTGCCACTTCGTGTGGCACCGGGCACCTGTGCGTAGGTATGTACGTACACGTGTGCGGGTATGGCCCCGTTTGGGGGGTGTGACTCCGTACTGATGTGTACAGGTATGACAAAGGTGTGACCTGACCGGGACCGCGCTTTACTGGCGCCCGAGTAGCGAACATTAGACTCGGCAGACCAGCAAGCGACTGCAAGGAGGCACGGGTGCTGCTGACCCGCATCAAGGGACCGCGCGATCTGGACCGGCTCAGCCAGGAGGAGCTCGACCGGCTCGCCGCCGAGATCAGGACCTTCCTCGTCGACGCCGTCTCCAAGACCGGCGGGCACCTCGGCCCCAACCTCGGTGTCGTCGAGCTGACGATCGCTCTGCACAGGGTCTTCGACTCGCCCAAGGACAAGGTCCTCTTCGACACCGGCCACCAGGCCTACGTGCACAAGCTCCTCACCGGCCGCCAGGACTTCGGCGGCCTGCGCACGAAGGGCGGCCTGTCGGGCTACCCCTCGCGCGCCGAGTCGGAGCACGACGTGATCGAGAACTCGCACGCGTCCACCGTGCTGGGCTGGGCCGACGGCTTCGCCAAGGCCAACGAGGTGCTCGGCAGGGAGGACCACCACGTCGCCGCGGTCATCGGCGACGGGGCCCTCACCGGAGGCATGGCCTGGGAGGCGCTGAACAACATCGCCGCCGCCAAGGACCGCCCCCTGGTGATCGTCGTCAACGACAACGAGCGCTCGTACGGCCCCACCATCGGCGGCCTCGCGAACCACCTGGCCACCCTGCGCACCACGGACGGCTACGAGCGCTTCCTGGCCCGCGGCAAGGACCTCCTGGAGCGCACCCCGGTCGTCGGGAAGCCCCTCTACGAGACCCTGCACGGGGCCAAGAAGGGCCTCAAGGACTTCATCGCCCCGCAGGGCATGTTCGAGGACCTGGGCCTGAAGTACATCGGCCCCATCGACGGCCACGACATCGAGGCCCTGGAATCGGCCCTGCAGCGTGCCAAGCGCTTCAGCGGGCCGGTCATCGTGCACTGCCTCACCCAGAAGGGCCGGGGCTACGAGCCGGCCGTCCAGGACGAGGCGGACCGCTTCCACGCGGTCGGTGTGATCCACCCGGACACCGGCCTGCCGGTCTCCACCGACGCCGCCAGCTGGACCTCGGTCTTCGCCGACGAGATGGTCAAGCTCGGCCGGGAGCGCAAGGACATCGTCGCCATCACCGCGGCCATGCTCCAGCCCGTCGGCCTGAAGAAGTTCGCCGACGCCTACCCGGACCGGATCTTCGACGTCGGCATCGCCGAGCAGCACGGCGCCACCTCGGCGGCGGGCCTGGCCTCCGGCGGCGCGCACCCGGTCTTCGCGGTGTACGCGACCTTCCTCAACCGCGCCTTCGACCAGGTCCTGATGGACGTGGCCCTACACAAGTGCGGGGTCACCTTCGTCCTGGACCGGGCCGGTGTCACCGGCACCGACGGCGCCTCCCACAACGGCATGTGGGACATGTCCATCCTCCAGGTGGTCCCGGGCCTGCGCCTGGCGGCCCCGCGCGACGCCGAGCAGCTGCGCGCCCAGCTCAACGAGGCCGTCCTGGTGAAGGACGCGCCGACCGTCGTGCGCTTCTCCAAGGGCGTCGTCGGCCCGGCCGTCCCGGCCGTCGGCCGGATCGGCGGCATGGACGTGCTGCGCACCCCGGCCGCCGAGGTCACCCGGCCGGACGTACTGCTCGTCTCGGTCGGCGCGCTCGCCCCGATGTGCCTGGAGATCGCCGATCTCCTGGACAAGCAGGGCATCTCCACGACCGTGGTCGACCCGCGCTGGGTCAAGCCGGTGGACGAGGCCCTGGCCCCGCTCGCCGACGGCCACCGCGTGGTCGTCACCGTCGAGGACAACAGTCGCGCCGGTGGTGTGGGCTCCGCCGTCGCGCAGGCACTGCGGGACGCGGGGGTCGACGTACCGCTGCGCGACTTCGGCATCCCGCAGCGCTTCCTGGACCACGCCACGCGCAAGGAGGTCATGGCCGAGATCGGTCTGACCGCCCCGGACATCGCGCGCCAGGTCACCGGCCTGGTGGCCAAGCTGGACGGGCGCTACGACAGCGAGCCGGCGGCCGCCGTCGACTGACCGGTCGACTTGCCGGTCGACCGACCGGCCGACTGATCATCTGCGGTTGCACGTCACGGGCCGGGAGGTTCACCCTTGGAGGGTGGGCCTTCCGGCCCGTTTCGTTTCGATGCGGTCTGCCTCGCGGAGGTGCGTCGGTGAGTAGGAACCTGAACGGTCCCTTCCGTACCAAGTCAGTCGAACAGTCGATCCTCGACACGGAAGAGCCGGAACACGCGCTCAAGAAGTCGCTCTCCTCCTGGGACCTGACCGTCTTCGGCGTCGGCGTGATCATCGGCACCGGCATCTTCGTCCTCACGGGCAAGGTCGCCAAAGAGACCGCCGGCCCCGCCACCGCCCTCGCCTTCGTCGCCGCCGGCATCGTGTGCGCCCTCGCCGCCCTGTGCTACGCGGAGTTCGCCTCGACCGTCCCGGTGGCCGGATCCGCGTACACCTTCTCGTACGCCTCGATCGGCGAGCTGCCCGCCTGGATCATCGGCTGGGACCTCGTGCTGGAGTTCGCGCTCGGCACCGCGGTCGTCGCCGTCGGCTGGTCGGGGTACGTCCGCTCGCTCATGGACAACGCCGGAGTGCACCTGCCCGCCTCGCTCCAGGGACCCGACGTTCCGGGCGGCCACTTCGACCTGCTCGCCTTCGTCCTGGTCCTCGTCCTCACGGTGATCCTGGTCATCGGGGTGAAGCTGTCCGCGCGGATCACCACGGTGGTCGTCGCGATCAAGGTCACGGTGGTGCTCATCGTGATCATCGCCGGCGCGTTCTTCATCACGAAGTCCAACTACACCCCGTTCATCCCGCCCGCCGAACCGCAGACCGGCGGTTCGGGACTCGACGCCCCGCTCGTCCAGCTGCTCTTCGGCTACGAGCCCACCAACTTCGGCGTCATGGGCATCTTCACCGCCGCCTCCGTGGTCTTCTTCGCCTTCATCGGCTTCGACGTGGTGGCCACCGCCGCCGAGGAGACCAAGCTCCCGCAGCGGGACATGCCGCGCGGCATCCTCGGCTCGCTGGTCATCTGCACCGTGCTCTACGTGGCGGTCTCGATCGTGGTGACCGGCATGCAGAACTACAAGGAGCTCTCCGTCAGCGCCCCGCTGGCCGACGCCTTCAAATCCGCCGGCCATCCGGTCTACGGCGGCATCATCAGCTTCGGCGCCGCCGTGGGCCTGACCACCGTGTGCATGATCCTGCTGCTCGGCCAGACCCGGGTGTTCTTCGCGATGAGCCGCGACGGGCTGCTGCCGCGCTTCTTCTCGCGGACCCACCCGAAGTTCCGTACGCCCTACCGGCCCACGATCCTGCTCGGCGGGATCATCGCCGTCGTCGCCGGATTCACCAGCATCAACGAGCTGGCGACCCTGGTGAACATCGGCACCCTCTTCGCCTTCGTGGTCGTCGCGCTCGGCGTGATGGTCCTGCGCCGCACCCGCCCCGACCTGCACCGGTCCTTCCGCACCCCGTGGGTGCCGGTCGTGCCCGTCGTATCGATCGCCGCGTCGGTCTGGCTGATGCTGAACCTCCCGGCCGAGACCTGGCTGCGGTTCGGGATCTGGATGGTCATCGGCTTCTTCGTCTACTTCCTCTACGGCAAGCAGCACAGCCGGCTGGGCCGGGGCGAGGGCATGACCCCGAACCCCGCACGCGAGGGCCGCTGACCCTCCTCCTACGGTGAGGGCATGGAGATCACCGTAGGACTGGAACCCTGGGCGGAAGACGACTTCTGGCTGCTGCTGCGCAAGAACGAGCCCGCCATGACGGAGCACCTGGGCGGCCCCGAGACCGAGGCCAAGCTCCGCGACCGCCACCGGCGCTACCTGGCGCTGAGCGCCCGGGAGCCGGGGGCCGGGCGGATGTTCCGGGTCGTGGCCGACGGGGAGAGCGTGGGCAGCATCGGCTTCTGGGAGCGGGTCTGGCAGGAGGAGGAGGTCTATGAGGCCGGCTGGAGCATCCTCCCCGAGTTCCAGGGCCGCGGGCTCGCGGCCCGCGCGGCCCGGGCGCTCGTCGCCCACGCGGGCGTCCACGGCGCCCGCCGCCACCTGCACGCCTTCCCCTCCGTCGACCACCCGGCGTCCAACGCGGTGTGCCGCGCGGCGGGGTTCGTGCTCCTCGGGGAGGTGCGGTTCGAGTACCCGCCGGGGCAGTGGCACGCGAGCAGCGACTGGCGCGCGGCGCTGGGCGGCGACGGCTCGTAACGCCGACGAGCCCCGGCACCCTTGGGGTGCCGGGGCTGCGAGCCGGAGGTGCGAGCGGAGCCGGAAGCGGAGTCGGTCAGCCGCCGGTGGCGGGGGACTTCTTGGCCGCGGCCGGGATCGGCGCGTCCTTGCGCAGGGCCTCCCACAGCTGGGAGGACTGCGGCTCCACGGCGACGACGCGGTTCTTGTCGATCTTGTCGTAGGCGACCGGGAGCATGATCGTCTCCATGGTCTCCGGATCCACGCCGTTCATGCTCTGGGCGAAGTCCGACAGGCCCTTGAGGGAGTCGAGTTCGGCGTCGGTGGTCAGCGCCTTGGTGCCGGCGTCGGCGAGCTTGTAGAGCCGGGCCGGGCTGCTGAGGACGTCCTGCTTCTTGATCTCCGACAGCATCGCGATCATGAACTTCTGCTGCAGGTCGATGCGCCCGAGGTCGCTGCCGTCCCCGTAACCGTGCCGGGTGCGGACGAACTTGAGCGAGTCCGTGCCGTTCAGCCGGTGCGTGCCCGCATCGAGGTTCAGGCCGCCCTTGATGGGCTTGTCGAGGGTGACGTCCACGCCGCCGAGCGCGTCCACCAGCTCCTTGAAGCCGGCGAACTCCACCTTCACCAGGTGGTCGACGCGGACGCCGGACATCTGCTCGACGGTCTTGACGACGCAGGCCGGGCCGGCGGTCCCGATGACGCTGTTGATCATGACGCGGTTCGCGCCGGGAACCGTCTTGCCGTTCTTGTCCTTGCATTCCGGCCGGGTGATGAGGGTGTCGCGGGGGATGCTGATCGCGGTGGCCTTCTTACGGCCCTCGGGTATGTGCACCAGCATGTTGGTGTCCGAGCGGGAGCCGCTGACATCGCCGTGATCGAGCTCACCGTTGGCGCCGGCGCGCGAGTCGGAGCCGAGCACCAGGATGTTCTGTCCGCTGTCCGGCACCTTCGCCGGGCGGTTGTCGGCGCCGATCGCCTGATCCAGGTCGACGCTGTCGATGTTCCCGTTGAGGTGGTTGTATGCCCACCAGCCGGTGCCGGCGGCGCCGAGCAGCAGCAGGACCAGTACGAGGAGGACGATCCTCAGAACGCGCCGCTTGCGCGGACGTACCCCGCGCCCTGCGGATCGTCGACGACTGCGTACGGTGGTGTCTTGGGTCATACTGCTCGAATCCTCGGGGCCCTGGGTCGGAGGGCAGCGGGCAAGGGTGGCCGGATGCCGCTGCACTATAAGCAGATTTCCAAGTCGAATGGGAGTGCGCTTATCGTCCTCCTGGTCGTTTGTGATGCGGAAAATATCGGAGTCCCCACTGCGCGGGGGAGGGGGAGTGGGAGCCATGGGCCGAAATGACGGACGTCGTGCGCGACGCGGTGACGCCTCTCGAGAAAAGCTGCAGCAGGGTTCCCCTTCGCAGACGGGCCGGGCTTCCGCCGTGGCCATCGTCGTCGCGGGCCCCGCGGACGCCGTGCCCTTGATCAATTCCGAACCCTCCGGTTCGGTGATCGAGCTGGTCTTCCTCGACGGCGGCGACCCCGACGGGCACCGTGCGCTGCAAGCGGCCGTGGCCCAGGCCAAGCGGCGCGGGTGCACGTTCCCCGGGGACCCGTTCCTGCTGTACGCGGCGGACGGCAACCTCGCGGGCCAGATCTTCGAGATCCTCCACGAGATCGGACCGGTGCGCCTGCGCACCCTCGATCCGGACCCCGTGCACACCGGCATCGACAACGAGCGCAAGCTCCCGATCGTCACCGAGCCGCCGGCGCGCGGACAGGTGGCGCGCAGCGCCCTCCGGGCCGCCCGCCGCTACCAGCTCGAGGTCGGCACCCCGGTGTTCGTGGACTGCCGCCGGGCCGGCGCCGACCCCGCGCTGCCCGCCGCGGCCTGCTCCCGCTACCCCCGCCCGTCCGGATGGCTGCTCACGGGCAAGGACGGGCGGCTGTCCGCGTACCTGCCGACGGCTGCCGGCGTGGTCCGCTGGACCGAGGGCCGCACCGAGGCCGAGGGCTGGACCGGCCCGGAGCTGCTCGCCGGCCCGGAGCTGATGCCCGGACTGACCGTGCTCCAGGGCCCCGAGGGCTACGCGTACCTCTTCGGCCTGAGCCGGACCAAGCGCAAGGACAGCGGCTCCGACGTCGAGGTGGTGTACGCCGCCCAGTACCAGACGGGCCGGCCCCTCGGCCCCTGGACCTCCGTCGGCAACCCCAACGCGTCGAGCTGGCAGAAGGCCCGGGAAACCGGCTTTCCCGCGGCCACCTTCGACGCGGAGGGCGACCTGCACGTGTTCGTGCGCAACTTCGGGCACAGCGTCAGCGTGCGGCGGCAGACCCCGAAGGGGCGCATGTCCGGCTGGGAAGCGCTGGGCGGACTGCGGGTGGCCGATGAACTGGTCGCCTTCCCGGCCGTGCCGGCCGGCGTGCACATGGTGGCCCGGGCGCGCGACACCGCGTCCGCGGGGCACTTCTTCCAGCAGGACGCGAAGGCGGCCTGGGCGGAGAACCGGCGGATCCCCGTGAGCCCGTACCCGGGCAGCCTCTCGGTGGCCGCGGAGAGCGGCGTCGTGCGTTTCCGCTACGCGGGGAGCAACGAGGTCTGCGTCTGGTGGCCGGGCGCCCAGGTGCCGATCGGCCTCGGCGGGCCGGAGGGGATCGGTTCGGTCGCCGGGGTGTCGGGAGCCGACATCCAGGGATGGGGCTGCACGGTGCTCGTCCGCGAGGGCACCGGGGGAGTGACGGCGATCGGCGCGCACCCGGACGGGCGGCCGGACATCGGGGTGTGGTGGGAAGAGTCCGGGGAGCCCTCGGCGGTTCCGCCCGCAGCGGCTTTTGACAGCCATGGGCGTGTGGTGATCGCCACAGTGGGAATGGACGGAACGCTCCGCGTGGCGCGCCAGCAACTGGGATCTCAGGGCTTGGAGTTCACTCCGTGGACTGTCCACTAAGGATCGTTTACGTCACGCATATGCAGGTTTAAGCACGCCAGTCGTCGCCTTGCATGCTGGATGGCTTCACCAGTGACTTGTTATTGTCATTCAGCGCCCATTTACCTGGACCATAGGTGAACGTTCGGCGTCACGGGGGCGGCGCTCGCTTCCGTGTCTCGTGGGGTGGGCGCAGGCGCTCTGTTGAACAGGTTGGCGCCGTTGACGACTGAGGGGTTATGTCCAAGCTGTCACTGAAGGCTGTCCAGAAGCTCACGTGCAAGAAACGGGACGCCTGGTGGACGGTCCTTCTGGTCGATCCGATCGCGACCCGTCTCGTCTGCGTGTTCGCGCGCTGGAACTTCGTGACGCCCAACCGTGTCACGTGGGCCGCGCTCTACGTCGGCCTCGGCTCGGCCTATTTCTTCCTCCAGGGTGACTGGCTCTCCCTGTGCATCGGCGCGGGGCTGTACCACATCAGCTTCATCCTCGACTGCATCGACGGGAAGCTCGCCCGCCTCAAGGGCAACGGCACCATCTTCGGCGGCTGGCTCGACTACGTCTTCGACCGCATCCGTGTGCTCTTCTGCGCGCTGGCCCTGATGGGCGGGCAGTTCCTGCAGCACGACGAAGAGGTCTACCTCCTCGCCGCCCTCGTCGTGATCTTCCTCGACATGCTCCGCTACGTCGACGCCCTCCAGATCTACAAGATGCGCATGTCCATGCGTAACAAGATCGAGGCCGTCACGCTCGCCCGCCAGGCCGAGGAGGGCATCGAGGAGGAGGAGCGGAAGGTCGTCTTCATCGAGGACCTCCTGCGCGAGAACCCCCTCGGCCAGGCCGACGAACTCAAGCGGGAGACCGCCCAGGTCGAGCAGGCCGAGGTCATCGACCTCCACCAGCAGTTCCGCGAGAGCTTCCCCTGGTACGCACGGTTCCGCCACGCCCTGGTGCAGAGCCGCATCCGGCCGCACCTCATCAGCGGCATCGAGTTCCAGATGTTCATCTTCATCGTCGGCCCCGTCATCGGTCACATCCTGTGGACCACCGCGGCGTCCGCCGTGCTGATGGGCGGCTTCGAGCTCGTGATCATGTTCAAGTTCTGGCTCTCCACCCGCGACTTCACGCGCACGATGGAACGCCTCGACCCGGGCAACACCCCCTCCAGGGCCGGCTCCATCGCCCCGCACCTGCACGCAGGACGCCACCGGCGCCGCGGCGAGGACGACCTGGGCGCGATCGATCCCGCCCAGATGTTCCCGGCGCCCGAGCCCTACGAGGACCCCGGGTTCGAGCCGTTCCCGAGGGCCTACACGGACCAGTTCACGGGCAGCGTGACCGACACGATGCAACTGGCCCAGATCCCCTCGCAGAACTCGCAGCGACCTGACTACGCCGAACGAGAGCGCCACCCCAGATGAGTTTCCCGGTCGACATCTCCCCGTACGGCGTCACGATCGTCATCCCGGCCTTCAACGCGAGCGCCACTCTCGCCCGGGCGATCCAGTCGGCCGTGGCCCAGACGCACCGGGGCATCGAGGTACTCGTCGTCGACGACTGCTCCACCGACGGCACCCGGGGCGTCGCCCGCCAGTTCGCCGCCCAGGACCGCCGGGTCCGCATCATCGAGCGCCAGCACAACAGCGGCGGCTGCGGTGCACCCCGCAACAACGGCATCGAAGCGGCCGCCGGGCAGTTCGTGATGTTCCTCGACGCGGACGACGAGCTGCCGCTCAAGGCCGTCGAGAGCCTGCTCTCCTCCGCCGTCGTCACCGGGTCGGAAGTCACCGCCGGCCGCGTCGTGCGCATCAACCAGGCCACCGACGAGGTCACCGTCTGGCAGCCGCAGCTGTACCCCGCGGACCAGACGGTCGGCGGCCTGTCGGCCATGCCGGAGCTCTTCGAGGACCCGATCGCCGCCGGCAAGCTGTACCGGCGGGACTACCTCGACAACTTCGGCATCCGCTTCCCCGAAGGCGTCTACTTCGAGGACACGTACTTCTCCACGGTCGCGAACTTCCACGCGCGCTCGTTCACCATCCTCGCCACCCCGGTCTACCGGTGGATGTGGGAGCGGGAGTCCGACCAGCCCTCGATCACCAACCGCCGCCACGAGCTGCGCAGCATCGGTGACCGCATCCGGGTGCACCAGTACACCGACAGCTTCCTGCAGAGCGTGGGCCGGCCCGACCTGCTGGCCCGCAAGGCCGCCAAGTTCCTCTCGCACGACCTGCGCCTGTACACCCCCGAGCTCCGCAGCGGCGACCGCAACTACCGCAACGGGTTCCTCGCGGCCGTGGCCCCGTACCTGCGCACCCTGGAGCCCACCACCTACGAGCTGTGCGGGCCCATGGAGCGGGTGCGCGCCTTCGGCCTGATGCACGGCCGGGTCGACATCGCCGTGTCCGCCGCCGACTACATGCGGCGCCGCAGCGTCATCAGCTCCGACGTCGTGGAGCGGGACGGGCGGGTGTTCTGGTCCGGATCGCTGATGCGCCACCCCGAGGCCGAACGCTTCCTGGAAGTCACCGAGCTCGATCTGACCGGCCAGAAGCTCGCCGACGCCCGCCTCTACAACCAGGCGACCTCGGTGGAGCTGGTCGACGGCGAGCTGCACATAGCGGGCGCGATACGCAACCAGTTCGGCCGGGTCCGCCCCGAGGACAAGGTCGAGCTCATCGCGGTCCTGCGCCGCCGCAGCTCCAAGACCGACTACCACTTCCCCGTCTCCAGCCTGGAGATCGACGCGGACTGGATCCGCTACCACGCCACCGTCGACCTCACCTCCACCCTGGACAAGGCCGACCGCGCGGGGCACTGGAACTTCTTCGTCCAGCTCCGGCACGACGGCGAACGGGCCTCCACCGCCCTCAACGTCAGCGGACTCGACGCCACCAGCCTGCGGTACGCGTCCACCACGGGCGTCCACGAGGTCTACGAGACCATCAGCGGGAACCTGGGCCTGCGCCCCGAGACCGAGGCACTGCAGGCCAAGGCGTCCGACCGCGGAACCCCCTGGCTGTGGTGGCAGGAGGTCAAGCCGACCGGACCCGTCCAGGCTCCCGAGCAGTACGCCGCCGCGCTCGTGGTCCTGTGCCACAACGACGAGTACCACCTGCGCGAGTTCCTCTCCTCCCTGGTCGCCCAGGGCAGCTTCGGCAGCACCCAGGTGGTGTTCGTCGACGACGGCTCGAACGATACGACCGCCCAGCAGCTGGCGGCCTTCGCCGCCTACTACCCGAACGCGATGGTCGTCACCCAGCAGAGCCTCGGCGGGCGCATCGCCTTCGAGAACGGCCTGCAGTACGTCGCCGCCCCCTACGTGATGTTCGCGCGCGCCCGCGACATCCTCGGCCAGGACTCCGTGGGCCGGCTGCTCACGGCGGCCCGGAAGGCCAAGGGCGCCGACGCCGTCGTGGGCGTGGCGGACAACTTCCCGGGCCCGTGGCTCGGCAAGGACGAGCCCTGGGAGCGCTACTTCACCTCCAAGGGCACCGTCCGCAGGCTGGCCGACGCCCCGTACCTGGTCTTCTCGACCCGGCTCGGCGGCAAGCTCTTCAAGACCTCCTTCGTGCGCGAGCACGGCTTCCGGTGCGGCCCGGGCCACGGCCTCGAGGACGACTGGTTCACCGTCCCGGCCCTGCTGTTCTCGAAGACGGTGACCGTCGCACCGGGTGCCCGCTTCTTCGAGCGCGAGGAAGAGAAGCAGAACTCGCTCTTCGACCGTCCCTGGAACGACCCCGCCAAGGCCGTGGACCGGGTCCGGCTGGCCGAGTACGTCCTCGCGTCGGTCCAGGGCGCACCGCCCCGGGTCGTCCGCCTGGCCCACCGCTTCGTCGTCCGCTCGCTCCAGCCCTACGTGCGCAATATGCACCGCATCATGAGCAAGACCGAGCTCGGCGGGGTCCTTCCCCTGCTCGCCTCGGTCTACGGGAAGATCCCCGACGAGATCATCCTGCAGTACGCCAGCCACCCGCAGTCCAAGGTCCAGCACCACGCGATCGTGACGGGCAACCTCGAACTCTTCGCCGACCCGCTGGGCGCGCCCGAGTTCCTGCCCCGGCTCTTCCTCGACGACGAGGGCATCTACCGGCGGCTGGCGAGCGACCCGGTGGAGACGAAGCTGCTGCGCGTCCCGCGGTCCAACGCCGTCATGGAGACCTTCGTCTGGGAGGGCGACGAGATCCGGTTCGAGGGCCTCCTCGTGCTCTCCGGCGTGGACATCGACGCCCAGTACACCAACCGCCTCCAGCTGGTGTTCTCCGACGGCAAGCGCGAGGTGGCGCTCCCCGTCGAGCAGGTCTACCGCCGCGACCGCTGGCGTACCCGCAAGAACCAGGACTGGTTCTCCGGCTGGCGCGCCACGGCGCGCCCGTCCGCGCTCAACGTCCTGGCCAACGCCGAGCTGACCATGGTGATCCGGGTCCTCGACGAGGACCGCCACCACGACATCAAGCTCGCCGCCCGAATGAACATGCACCGCTTCAAGGGGGTGCACACCTCGGGCCGGCAGCGCTTCCTCCTGTCGATCGACGAGGAGGAGCAGGTCACCGCGCGCTGGGTGAAGGGCTCCTCGGCCCGGATCAAGGACAAGGTGCGCCGCTTCCGCGAGGAACTGCGCAACTCCCTTCCCGGCCGTCCGGGCTGGCGCACCCGCTTCATGTACTGGCTGACCTACCCCTACCTGCACGGCCGGGGCATCTGGATCATCGGTGAACGCGAGGACACCGCCCAGGACAACAGCTACCACCTCTTCAAGTGGATCCGGCTGAACCAGCCCAAGCGCAAGATCTACTACTCGATGAACGGGGACGCGCACGACTGGGACAAGGTCGCCCAGTACGGGCAGGTCATCGACAGGCTCTCGTGGAAGCACCGCGCCTACCTGCTGCACGCCGAGCGCCTGATCAACTCCTACGACCTGGAGGCCTACCTCGGCTTCCCCGGCCTGAACAAGCGCTCCTTCCTGCGCGGCTACGGCGACCTGCTGCGCTACAAGCGCGTGTTCCTCGGGCACGGCGTGGGCTACAACGACGTCGTCGCCTCCATCCACGGCCAGACCACCAACGTCGACATGGTCCTCAGCACGGGCCGCAGCGAGCGGTCCTACACCGCGGAGCACTGCGGCTACGGCTACGGGCGCGTCGCCGCCACGGGCATGCCCCGCTTCGACGCGCTGGAGCCGGTGCCGGGTCTGCGCCGGGTCCTGGTCATGCCCACCTGGCGCCGCGACATCGTGGCGCCCTCGTACAACAAGGCGGCCAAGCCCGAGATCCCGTTCGCGGCGTCCGAGTACTACCGCTTCTTCTCCTCCCTGCTGCGCAACGAGCGGCTGCTCGCCGCGCTCCAGTACCACGGGGTCGAGCTGGAGTTCATGCCGCACTACGAGATCCGGCCCTACCTCCAGCACTTCAAGATCGAGCACCCGTCGATCATCGTGTCCACGACGGGCCGCGACGTGCAGCTGGCCATGCGCGAGTGCTCGATGATGGTCACCGACTACTCCTCGGTGTTCTTCGACGTGGCCTACATGGGCAAGCCCGTCGTCTACACGAACTTCGACGACGAGTCCTTCTACAGCAAGCACTACAAGCGCGGGTACTTCGACATCGACAGGGACGGCTTCGGCCCGGCCTGCCGGACCGTCGACCACGCCGTGCAGGAGATCATCGGCGTCCTCGAGCGGAACTTCCAGCTCGAGCCGCAGTACAAGCAGCGCGTGGACGACTTCTTCATCCTGCGCGACACCTCGAACTGCGAACGTGCCTTCAAGGTCATCGAGTCGATGGACTCCAACATCGTGGGTGACGAACGGGCCCGGCTGCACTTCGGGGAACGCGGAAACGGGGAGTTCTGAGACACGTGAAGGTCGCACGATGACGGCGATATACCTGGCGGGCGGATCCACGGTCTGCAGCCGCCAGCGCAGCATGGCGCCCATGGCCGGCTGGGGGCAGACGCTCCCCCTGTTCATGCAGGGGATCGAGGTGGTCAACTGCGCCCGGGCCGGCGCCAGCACCAAGAGCTTCATGGAACGCGGACGCCTGGGCTGGATCCTGGACAACATCAAGCCGGAGGACCTCCTGGTCATCTCCTTCGGGCTCAGCGACATGAAGGAGCAGGCCGGCGTCTTCACCGAGCCGTTCGGCGCGTTCCAGACCAACCTGCGGCGCTACGTGAACGAGGCGCGGGACCGCGGAGCCCACCCGGTGCTCGTCACCAGCCACGAACGCCGGGTCTTCGACCGCTTCGGCAACATGCGCCGGCCGCTGCTGATGTACCCCGCCGCGATGCGCGAGGTGGCGGCGGAGCTCTCCGTGCCGCTGATCGACCTGAACGAGTGGAGCATCGCCTGGTGGCGCCAGCTCGGTCCGGACGGCACCAAGAGCCTCTTCGTGTACCTTCAGCCGGGCGAGCACCCCAACTACCCGGAAGGGGTGGCCGACAACTCCCACCTGCGCAGCCACGGGGCAGTGGAATGCTCCCGGTTCGTCGCGAGCCAGCTGCTGGTGCAGGGCATGCTGCCCGCGCACTTCTTCCGGAACCTGGAGACGGGCTTCGACGCGGACCAGGTGGTGGAGTTCCTCGACGACGCCGTCTTCGACGAGATGACCAAGACACGTGTCGCGGGAGGCATGAAGTGAGCGGGAACTGGTTCCCCCTGGTCCGCGCCTGGGCCTCGCAGGGGCCTTACACGGGGGTGCTCGACCTGCTCTCCACGGCGGATCCGGCGTACCCCCTCGCGCCGGGTGCCCGGGTCCAGATCGCCATGACGGTGACCCCGTCCGGCGGAGCGTTCCGTACGTACGGCTACATCCTCGGCGAGAGCCTGGAGGACGGAGTCGTCGTCGAGGACCTCCAGGGCATGCGCAAGCTCCCCAACGGCCGCTACGCGGCTTTCGCCTCGGGCGACGAGCCGGTCACCGCGACCTGCGTGGTGCGCGTCCTGGACGAGGGCTCGGACGGCGCGGTCGTGGTGCCGCGCGTGGTCGTCGGCATCATGCCCTTCCAGGGCGACAAGCTCTCCTCCTCCTCGGGCATCGAGGACAAGGGCTACTACGTGCGCCGCCACAGCATCCCGGCCCGGCTCCTGAACCTGCGCCCCGGCGAGGTCGTGGGGCTGCCGGCGAGGGGCGGGGGCCTGCGGGTGACCGGAGTGACCATCGCCCGGTACGGCATGCTCGGATGCTCCCCCGACGGCTCGGTCACCTACCAGGCCCCCCACTCCTTCCACGGCTACGACCGGTTCGTGTGCACCTACGAGGACCAGGACGGGTACGTGGCCGAGGGCCACGTGGTCGTCCGCGTGGGCGACCTCGGTGCGTCCCCCGGTGCGCTGGGCGCGGTCCGTGGCTAGGCGCACGCGGCTCGCCGCCGCCGCGCTGGTCGTGGCCGTCGCCCTCGCGGGCTGCACGGCGGATCCCCGGCCCCCGGACGACCCGGCCCCCTCGGAGTCGCAGCCCGAGGACCTCGGCCTGCCCGAAGGGGTCACGTACAAGGAGTCCGTCCGCAAGCTCGACGGCGAGGAATCCTCGCACGTACGCGTCCTGACCATCCGTCCCGACGCCAAGGTCAGGGTGGCGGGCATGCACGGCCCCGCCGTCGCGCACGCCGAGACGGTGCGCAAGATGGCCGAGACCTTCGGGGCGCTGGCCGCCGTCAACGCCTCCTTCTTCGACATCAGCACCGGCAAGAGCTACGCCGGCTACGACGGGGACCCCCTCGGCCTCTACACCGAGGGCGGCAAGGTCCTCAGCGAGGCGATCAAGGGCCGTCCCACCCTGCTCCTGGGCTACAACCGCGGCAAGCTCAGCGCCCGGGTCGACGAGGTCTCCACCGACGGGGTGGTGGTCTCGGAGGACGGCGTGCCCCAGGAACTGGACGGGATCAACCGGGTGCCCGGTCGCATCCTCGGCTGCGGGGGCGTCGGCGGTGACCTCCTGGCCGTCACGGAGGAGCCGATGCAGGAACCGTACGGCGGGCTGTGCACGGACACCGACGAGCTCGTGGTCTTCACCCCGGAGTGGGGAGAGCGCACGCCTCCCGGCCCGCCGGGCAGCATGGAGGCCCTGATCGACGCGGACGGCCGGGTGACGGGCGTCCGCAAACCCGCAGGCGGCGCCGTCCCGAAGAACGGCAGCACCCTGTACGCGATCGGGACCGACACCGAGTGGCTGCGCACGCACGCCCAGACCGGCGCCGTGCTCACCACCTCCTTCGTCATGAACGACGCGACCGGATCGGTGGTACCCGGCCCCGTCGAGACGGCGGTGGGCGGCCGCTACCGGCTGCTGCGCGACGGAGTCCCCGACATCGTCGAGGCGACCTCGCCCACGAAGACGGCCCCGCGGACCGCCGTCGGCGTCACCAAGAACGGCAGCCTCCTCCTGGTGACCATCGACGGACGGGCACCCGGGATCGACGCGGGCGCCACGGTCATGCAGACGTCCAAGCTCATGGCCTCGCTCGGGGCGCGCGACGCGATGATGCTCGACGGCGGCGGTTCCACCACGATGATCGTGCGCGATCAGCTGCGCAACACCCCGCGCGGCGCCGAGGGCGCGGAGCCCTCGGAGCGGCCGGTGGCCAACGGGATCGGCATCTTCGAGCAGTGAGCCGGTAGCCGGGCCGCCCGGGCACACGGGGCGGGCGGACGCGAAGAGCGGGCCGTACGGGATCTCCTCCCGTACGGCCCGCTCTTTTCGCTGCCGGCTGCCGCTCGTTACGCGGGGACGCTCGCCACGCCCGGGGCCAGGAACTTCTTGCCGTTCACCCGCTCGGAGACGCCTTCGCGGTCCAGGTACGGGGTGACCCCGCCCAGGTGGAAGGGCCAGCCCGCGCCCGTGATGAGGCAGAGGTCGATGTCCTGGGCCTCGGCCACGACACCTTCCTCCAGCATCAGGCCGATCTCCTGCGCCACCGCGTCCAGGACGCGGTCGCGGACCTGCTCCTCCGTCAGGACGGTGTCGCCCTGCACGAGGAGGGCGGCGACCTCGGGGTCCAGCTCCGGCTTGAAGCCGTTCTCCGCGTTGTAGACGTAGAAGCCGCGCTTGCCGGCCTTGACCACGGCCGCCAGGTTCGGGGACACCGTGAAGCGCTCCGGGAAGGCGCGGTTCAGGGTCTCGGAGACGTGCAGGCCGATCGCCGGGCCGACGAGCTCCAGGAGCACCAGCGGGGACATCGGCAGGCCGAGCGGCTCGATGGCCTTCTCGGCGGTGACCACCGGGGTGCCCTCGTCGATGACGTTCTGGATCTCGCCCATGAAGCGGGTCAGGATGCGGTTCACGACGAACGCCGGGGCGTCCTTGGTGAGGACCGCGGTCTTCTTCAGCTTCCGCGCGACACCGAAGGCCGTGGCCAGCGAGGCGTCGTCGGTCTGCTCGCCGCGGACGATCTCCAGCAGCGGGAGGATCGCGACGGGGTTGAAGAAGTGGAAGCCGACCACGCGCTCCGGGTGCTGGAGCTTGGAGGCCATCTCGGAGACCGACAGCGAGGAGGTGTTGGTGGCGAGGATCGCGTGCGCCGGGGCGACCGCCTCGACCTCCGCGAACACCTTCTGCTTGACGGACATCTCCTCGAACACGGCCTCGATGATGAAGTCCGCGTCCGCGAAGCCCTCGGCCTTGTCCAGGACACCGGTCACCAGGGCGGTCAGGCGGTTGGCCTTGTCCTGGTTGATGCGGCCCTTGCCGAGCAGCTTCTGGATCTCGGCGTGGACGTAGCCCACGCCCTTGTCCACGCGCTCCTGGTCGATGTCGGTGAGGACCACCGGCACTTCCAGGCGGCGCAGGAACAGCAGCGCCAGCTGCGAGGCCATCAGGCCCGCGCCGACGACGCCGACCTTGGTGACCGGGCGGGCCAGGTTCTTGTCCGGGGCGCCGGCCGGGCGCTTGGCGCGCTTCTGGACCAGGTTGAAGGCGTAGATGCCGGAGCGCAGTTCGCCGCCCATGATGAGGTCCGCGAGCGCGGTGTCCTCGGCGTCGAAGCCCTTCTGCAGGTCGCCGTCCTTGGCAGCCTCGATGATCTCCAGCGCGCGGTAGGCGGCCGGGGCCGCGCCGTGCACCTTGGAGTCGGCGATGAAGCGGCCGCGGGCGACCGCCGCGTCCCAGGCCTCGCCGCGGTCGATCTCGTCGCGGACGACCTCGGTGGTGCCGTTCAGCACGCGGGCGGTCCACAGGAGCGACTGCTCCAGGAAGTCCGCGCCGTCGAACAGCGCGTCCGCGATGCCGAGCTCGAAGACCTGCTTGCCCTTGAGCTGGCGGTTCTGGTTCAGCGAGTTCTCGATGATCACCGAGACCGCGCGGTCCGCGCCGATCAGGTTCGGGAGGAGGGCGCAGCCGCCCCAGCCCGGTACCAGGCCGAGGAAGACCTCGGGCAGGGAGAAGGCCGGGATGGCCTTGGAGACGGTGCGGTAGGTGCAGTGCAGGCCGACCTCGACACCGCCGCCCATCGCCGCGCCGTTGTAGTACGCGAAGGTGGGGACGGCCAGCGCCGCGAGGCGCTTGAAGACGTCGTGGCCGCCCTTGCCGATGGCGAGCGCCTCGTCGTGCTTCTTGAGCAGCTCGACGCCCTTGAGGTCGGCGCCGACCGCGAAGATGAACGGCTTGCCGGTCAGGCCCGCACCGACGATGGAGCCCGCGATGGCCTCCTGCTCGACCTGGTCGATCGCCGCGTTCAGGTTGGCGAGGGACTGCGGGCCGAAGGTGGTCGGCTTGGTGTGGTCCAGGCCGTTGTCCAGCGTGACGAGCGCGAAGCGCCCGGCGCCGAACGGCAGGTCGAGGTGGCGGACGAGCGCGCGCGTGACGACCTCGTCCGGGAACAGCTCGGCCGCGCCCTTCAGGAGCTCAGTGGTGGTGGTGCTCACTTGCTGTCTCCCTCGGCGGTGAAGTTCGGGTTCTCCCAGACGACCGTGGCGCCCATGCCGAAGCCGACGCACATGGTGGTCAGGCCGTAGCGGACCTCCGGCTGCTCCTCGAACTGGCGGGCCAGCTGGGTCATCAGACGGACGCCGGAGGAGGCGAGCGGGTGACCGAAGGCGATGGCCCCGCCGTACTGGTTGACGCGGGCGTCGTCATCGGCGATGCCGTAGTGCTCCAGGAACGCGAGGACCTGGACCGCGAAGGCCTCGTTGACCTCGAAGAGGCCGATGTCGTCGATCGTCAGACCGGCCTGGGCCAGGGCCTTCTCGGTGGCCGGGATCGGGCCGTAGCCCATGACCTCCGGCTCGACACCCGCGAAGGAGTACGAGACCAGGCGCATCTTGACCGGGAGGTTGTTCGCGCGGGCGAAGTCCTCGGACGCGATGATCGCGGCCGTGGCACCGTCGTTGAGACCGGCGGCGTTGCCCGCGGTGACCTTGCCGTGGGTACGGAAGGGGGTCTTGAGGCCCGCCAGGTTCTCCAGGGTGGTCCCCGGACGCATCGGCTCGTCGGCGGTGACCAGGCCCCAGCCCGTCTCACCGGCCGCCTCGTTGTTGTTGCGCACCGAGATCGGCACCAGGTCCTGCTGGATCTTGCCGTCGGCGTACGCCTTGGCGGCCTTCTCCTGCGAGCGCACGGCGTACTCGTCGGCGCGGAGCTTGGTGATCGTCGGGTACCGGTCGTGCAGGTTCTCGGCGGTCATGCCCATGAACAGGGCGGACTCGTCGACCAGCTTCTCGGAGACGAAGCGCGGGTTCGGGTCCACGCCCTCGCCCATGGGGTGGCGGCCCATGTGCTCGACACCGCCGGCGAGGGCGACGTCGTACGCACCGAAGGCCACGCCGCCCGCGACGGCGGTCACGGCGGTGAGCGCGCCGGCGCACATGCGGTCGATCGAGTAGCCCGGGACGGACTGCGGGAGGCCCGCGAGAATGCCGGCCGTGCGGCCCAGCGTCAGGCCCTGGTCGCCGATCTGCGTGGTCGCGGCGATGGCGACCTCGTCGATCTTCGCGGGGTCCAGGTCCGGGTTGCGGCGCAGCAGCTCCCGGATGGCCTTGACGACGAGGTCGTCGGCGCGGGTCTCGTTGTAGATGCCCTTCGGGCCCGCCTTGCCGAACGGGGTGCGGACGCCGTCGACGAAGACGACGTCCCTGACGGTACGAGGCACGTTGGCTCTCCTCCAGGTGCGGGTGTGCACTGCTGCGCGGGGGCGCGCCCATTAGCTGAGCGCCCGCTCACCTCATCATGCTACTTGCCGGTAACCGGCATGCACAGCCCCCGTGGGAGGAGCGGCGAAGGTCACACTCCGCCGCCCCGCCGCATCCACGGTGCGAAGGAGGGCACGGCGCCGGGCGCGGTGGCGGTCGCCGCGATGGCGGCGGCCATCGGGGCCGAGGCGCGCAGGGTCTGCGCCGCGAAGGCGCGGCGGCCGACGCCGAGGGTGCGCAGCGCCGGGCCGTGGTCGACCGCGACCACCACGGCGGCGGCTCCGAGCAGCGCCCGCCAGCCGAGCACGGCCGCCCGCCGGGCCGGTGCGGGGAGGGGGGCCACTGCCTCCCGCAATCGCAGGCAGTGGAAGGGGACGTGGCGTTCCTCGTCGGCCAGGATGCGGCCCGCCACCTCCGAGGCCAGCGGGTCCGGGCTGCCGTCCCGCACCGCCCGGTAGTACCGCAGCGCCACCACCTCGGCCACCATCAGCACGAGCAGCTCCACCCGCAGCCCCAGCAGCCGGCGCAGCCGGACGAACACGGTGTCGCTCCAGTGCCCGGCCAGGGTCTGCGCACCCCCCGCCGCCAGCAGCAGCGCCAGCATCCGCGCGTGGTTCTGCTCCTCCGCTACGAAGAGGCGCACGGCCCGCGCGTACACCGGGTCACCCGCCCGGTCGGCCTTTCCGATCAGCGCGGAGCCGTCCCCGTCCTCCCCGACCTGGAACCGCTGCAGGCTCCGGACCAGCTCCGGAGGCAGTGCGTCGCCCCGGTCCCAGTCCGGATCGCCGCGCTCGGCCCGCCGCTCCCGTTCGGCCTCGAACTCGGCCAGCCATGCCTCGTGTCCCCACCCGTGTTTGATCACGTTCAAAACCTAGGCCGCTTTGAGCGTGTTCAAAAGAACTCCGGTCCGGCTGTAGCGGAACCGGGACACGACGGAGCCCCCCGGCCCGAAGGGCGGGGGGCTCCGTCGTGAAACGCGGACGCGGGGGTGCGTCAGTCCTCGACCGGAGGCTCCGGGGGCGCTGGCGGGGTCGCGGCCAGCGCTGTGACCAGGGCGTCCGTCACCTGCTCGATCTGCCACGGGCGGGCTCCGTAGCCCGCCAGGGCCTCGGCCACCGCTTCGGGCTCCCGCCGCAGCGGCGGCTCCCAGCACAGCCGGCGGACCGTGTCGGGGGTGATCAGGTTCTCCTGCGGCAGGTTCAGCCCCTCCGCCAGTGCCGACACCGCCGTCCGGGCCGCGGCCAGCCGCGCCGCGGCCTCCGGGTCCTTGTCCGCCCAGGAACGGGGAGGCGGCGGACCGGCCGGGGTCGCCCCCGGCTGCGGCAGCTCGGCCTCGGGCAGGGCCTTCGCCCGGTCCACGGCGGCCATCCACTGGTCCAGCTGGCGCCGGCCCATGCGCTGCCCGTACCCGGGCAGGGCGGAGAGGGCCTGCGCGTTCAGCGGCATGGCGAGGGCGGCCTCGACGATCGCGGCGTCACCCAGCACCTTGCCCGGTGACACGTCACGTCGCTGCGCGATCCGGTCCCGGGACTCCCACAGCTCCCGGACCACGGCCATCTGCCGGCGCCGGCGCACCTTGTGCATGCCGGACGTACGGCGCCACGGGTCCTTGCGCGGCGGCGCGGGCGGGGCGGCGGCGATGGCGTCGAACTCCTGGTGGGCCCATTCCAGCTTGCCCTGCCGGTCCAGCTCCTTCTCCAGCGCGTCCCTCAGGTCCACGAGCAGCTCCACGTCGAGCGCGGCGTAGCGCAGCCACGGCTCGGGGAGCGGACGGGTCGACCAGTCGACGGCGGAGTGGCCCTTCTCCAGCGAGTAGCCGAGGACCCCCTCGACCATCGCGCCGAGTCCGACCCGCGGGAAGCCGGCGAGGCGGCCGGCCAGCTCGGTGTCGAAGAGGGAGGTGGGCGCCATGCCTATTTCGCGCAGGCAGGGCAGGTCCTGGGTGGCGGCGTGCAGGATCCACTCGGTGCCGGACAGGGCCTCGCCCAGGGAGGAGAGGTCGGGGCAGCCCACCGGGTCGATGAGCGCGGAGCCCGCACCCTCGCGGCGCAGCTGCACGAGGTAGGCGCGCTGGCCGTAGCGGTAGCCGGAGGCGCGCTCGGCGTCCACGGCGACGGGTCCGGTGCCCGCGGCGAAGGCCGCGACCACCTCGGCGAGCGCGGCCGCGTCGGCGACCACCGGAGGGATGCCCTCACGGGGCTCTAGCAAGGGAATCGGCAGCCCGTCGGACGAAACCTCGTCGTCCGGGGGGCCGCCCCCGGTGGTGGTGCGCAGGCCTGCTGCGGTTTCTTGGGCGTCGGTCACCGCTCAAGGGTATCCGTGGATACGACGCGCCCGTGGCCGGAACCTTGCGGCGTAGGGCGCGAGGGGGGGGGACGGGCGTTTACCCGGGGTGTTCCGGTGTTATACCGGCGTGTGTCTGGGGCTATGCGGCGGGTCAGGGGCTTATACCCCT
>NZ_JBHXKA010000003.1:0-69366 GCF_042722885.1 Streptomyces sp. NPDC058401 | reverse complement strand
TGTTTCGGTGTACCCCCGCGCCCGGGCGCTGCACGGTTCGGCCGCGGGCCGCGAGGGGGGAGGACGGACGTTTCCCCGGGTTGTCCGGGAGTTCTCCCGGCGTCTTTCGGGGGATATCGGCCGGGTCAGTGGATGATCCCGGTCCGCAGGGCGACGGCGACCATCCCGGCCCGGTCGCCGGTGCCCAGCTTGCGGGCGATCCGTGCGAGGTGGGACTTGACGGTCAGGGCGGACAAGCCCATCGAAACGCCGATGGCCTTGTTGGACTGGCCCTCCGCGACGAGGCGCAGGACCTCGACCTCGCGGCCGGAGAGCTCTCGGTAGCCGCCCGGGTGGCTCGGGGCACCCGGGGGGCGGCGGTGCATACGGGCCGCGGCAGCGCCGATGGGGGCGGCGCCGGGCCGGGACGGGAGCCCGATGTTGGTCCGGGTGCCGGTGACGACGTAGCCCTTCACTCCGCCCGCGAGGGCGTTGCGCACGGCGCCGATGTCGTCGGCGGCGGACAGGGCCAGGCCGTTCGGCCAACCGGCGGCGCGGGTCTCGGACAGCAGGGTGAGACCGGAGCCGTCGGGCAGGTGTACGTCGGCCACGCAGATGTCGCGCGGGCTGCCGATGCGTGGACGGGCCTCCGCGATGGACGAAGCCTCGATCACGTCGCGTACTCCGAGGGCCCACAAATGGCGGGTCACGGTGGAACGCACGCGCGGGTCGGCCACGACGACCATGGCCGTCGGCTTGTTCGGGCGGTAGGCGACCAGGCTTGCGGGCTGCTCGAGAAGAACGGACACCTAGGCCTCCTGGGGGGGAGTGGCGGGACGGCCGGCTCGGGGAAGGAAGCCGGTGCGAACCGTGCGGATGGTCTATGACTCCTTCGGCACGTCACCCGCCCGGCTTTAGGGAATGATCACGATTTGGTGAGTAACAATTCGGGCAATTCGGACGCACGATCGATCATAGGGTGATCAGAAGCCCGCAAGGGGCGCCCTCTAACGACATCCGGCCCCGTCATCCGGCCCGGCTTCACGGCACGGGCCGGCGCATCGGTACGGGTCGTGGCCTCGGAGTGTTACCCCTGCGGGTGATGCGGACCGCGGCGCTGGGGCAGCGAGACCACGCCGGTCACCGTCTCGGTCGGTCCGACCGGCGGCAGCCCCGCGATCTGGCACAGCAGTTCGCACCATGCCGACAGGTGTGCGGCGGTGTCGGGCACTCCGCCCACGCCCTCGCGCGGGGTCCACGAGGCGCGGATCTCGATCTGTGTCGCCGGACGCCGCTCGCCGAGCCCGCCGAAGTAGTGCGAAGCGGCCATGGTGACGGTCCCGCTCGCCTCCCCGTACGTCAGCCCGCGCGCGTCCAGCGCCCCCGTCAGCCAGGACCAGCACACCTCGGGGAGGAGCGGGTCCACGGCCATCTCCGGCTCCAGTTCCGCCCGTACGAGCGTCACCAGCCGGAAGGTGCCCTGCCAGGCGTCGTGCCCGGCCGGGTCGTGCAGGAGGATGAGCCGGCCGTCCGCCAGGTCCTCGTCGCCGTCCACGACGGCCGCCTCCAGCGCGTACGCGTGGGGCGCCAGTCTCTGTGGCGGCTTGGTGGGATCGATCTCGATCCCCTGCCGCAGCCTCGCCTTCTTCAAGCCGTCGACCGCCCGCCGGAACGGGAGTGGGACGGAGCTGTCCTTCGCGCTGTCCGTACCGTCAGCGCCATCTGAAAATCGTCCCTGAGCCGCAGCCATGCGGGGAAGACTAGGCGGAACGAGCGCCCGTACGGCGCAGGGACACCCGCGCCGGGCCGGGCACTTCTTCATACGTGCGAAGATTTGAGTCGTGAGCGCCAACACCCGCCCCACGGGCACGCCGAGCCAGACGTACGATTCCGCCTTCATGAAGGCGTGCCGGCGCGAGCCGGTACCGCACACCCCCGTGTGGTTCATGCGGCAGGCGGGGCGCTCGCTCCCCGAGTACCGCAAGGTGCGCGAGGGCACGCAGATGCTGGAATCCTGCATGCGGCCCGACCTGGTCACCGAGATCACCCTGCAGCCGGTCCGGCGCCACAACGTGGACGCGGCCATCTTCTTCTCCGACATCGTGGTCCCGCTGAAGGCCATCGGCATCGACCTGGACATCAAGCCGGGCGTCGGCCCGGTCGTCGCCCAGCCGATCCGCCGCCGCGAGGACCTCGCACAGCTGCGCGACCTCACCCCGGAGGACGTCTCGTACGTCACCGAGGCGATCGGCATGCTCACGGGTGAACTCGGCTCCACGCCGTTGATCGGCTTCGCCGGTGCGCCCTTCACCCTCGCGAGCTACCTGGTCGAGGGCGGCCCCTCCAAGAACCACGAGCACACCAAGGCCCTCATGTACGGGGACCCGGAGCTCTGGGCCGACCTGCTGGACCGCCTCGCCGACATCACCTCCGCCTTCCTGAAGGTCCAGATCGAGGCCGGCGCCTCCGCGATCCAGCTCTTCGACTCCTGGGTCGGCGCGCTCGCCCCGGCGGACTACCGCCGCTCGGTGATGCCCGCCTCCGCGAAGGTCCTGGAGTCCGTGGCCTCGTACGGGGTCCCGCGCATCCACTTCGGCGTGGGCACCGGCGAGCTGCTCGGCCTCATGGGCGAGGCCGGCGCGGACGTCATGGGCGTCGACTACCGGGTCTCCCTGAACGAGGCCGTCAAGCGGGTCGGCCCCGGCAAGGCGCTCCAGGGCAACCTGGACCCCGCCGTCCTCTTCTCCACCCCCGAGGCGGTGGAGATCAAGACCCGCGAGGTCCTGGACGCCGCGGCGGACCTGGAGGGCCACATCTTCAACCTGGGCCACGGCGTCCTCCCGACGACCAACCCGGACGCCCTGACCCGCCTGGTGGACTACGTCCACACGCAGACGGCCGTCTGACCCGAGCCTGCGCCGACGTCGGTACCGTGCCCTGCATGACATGGCACGGGCCGACGTTTCGCATATCCGACGGAGCAACCATCGACGGGGCCTGGTGCCTCGTGTGGTGTAGGCACGATTTCCAGGACGACTACTACCCCGAGGACCTGTTCGTCTACGCGGACGGCAGGATCACCCGCGGCGGCTACGACGCGACCGATCTCGCCGGGCTGGCGGGACTGCTGGCTTCGGGGAAGGTCGCGCTCGCGCGGCCGGACGGCCGCGAGCGGACCGTCGCGCCTTCGAAGTGGCTCGCCCGTTACCCCGAGCCGCTGACCGACGAGAGCTTCCTCGCGGAAGTGGCCGACGAGATCTCCCGGCTGGCGGGCCGGCCCAGGGCCGTGGACCTGCTCTGGGAGGCGATCCGCGGCTACCAGCGGGACACCACGGAGGCCAACCGGTCCCTGCTCCGGGCCGCGTACCTCGCCGTTCCCGCCCACCGGCGGGTCTTCGTCCTGGGGGACATGGACCGGCAGGACCGCCCGCTGCGGATCCTGGTGACCGACCTCGGCTCGCCCGTGGACGGCGACGGGCCGGTGGCGACCCCGGAACTGCACCTGGAGGCCCTGGCCTACTTCGCCGACGGGGACGAGGAGGACGAGCGGGCAGAGCAACGCCGGGCCGTCCTCCACGCGGACGCCCCGAGCGGTGCGCCGCAGCCCCCGGTCGTCCTCCACGAGACCGTGTACCCCCGGGGATGGCCGGCCGAGCTCGGAAACTTCGCGCTGCGCAACGACTACGACGCCCCCTTCACCTACGAGGGGGAGACCTACCCCACCGTGGTGCACGCCTACTGGGCCCTCTTCGCCGCCGACCGGGCCGGCCACGACCGGATCCGCGCCGCCGCGACCGCCCGCGAGGCGCAGGAGCTGGGCGCGGCGGCCGTGGGCCGGGCGGACTGGGCGGGCCGGCGGCTCGCCGTCATGGCCGGGCTGCTGCGGGCCAAGTTCGACCAGCATCCGCGGCTCGCGGAGCTGCTGGTCGCCACCGGCGAAGGCGCGGTCCTCCACACCGGTGTCTCCGAGGCCCCCTTCTGGGAGGAGGGCCCCCGCGGAGGCCGGAACTGGATCGGCCGTCTGCTGGAGCTGATCCGTTCCGAACTCCTCGCCGCGAGCGCGGAGAGGGCCGAGGCCCCGACCGGCTAGACCCCCGCCGCCCGCACCGCGGACACCGCCTTGCGGGCGGCCACCAGGACCGGGTCCCAGACAGGGGAGAACGGCGGGGCGTAGCCCAGGTCCAGGGAGACGATCTGGTCCACCGTCATGCCGGCCGTCAGGGCCACCGCGGCGATGTCCACCCGCTTCGCGGAGCCCGCGCCGCCGACGATCTGGACCCCGAGGAGACGGCCCGTGCGGCGTTCCGCCAGCATCTTCACCGTCATCTCCGCCGCCTCCGGGTAGTAGCCCGCGGTGTTCGTCGAGCTGATGGTCGCGGTGACGAAGCGGAGCCCGACGGACAGGGCGTCGCGCTCGCGCAGCCCCGTACGGGCGATCTCCAGGTCGCAGACCTTGCTCACGGCCGTGCCGACCACGCCCGGGAAGGTGGCGTAGCCGCCGCCGATGCCCGAGCCGATGACCTGGCCGTGCTTGTTCGCGTGCGTGCCCAGCGGGATGTGCCGCATCCGGCCCGCCACCAGGTCCAGGACCTCCACGCAGTCGCCGCCCGACCAGATGTTCTCGTGGCCGCGGACCCGCATGGAGAGGTCGGTCAGCAGGCCCCCCGACTCGCCCAGCGGGAGGCCCGCCGCGCGGGCCAGGGCCGTGCGCGGTTCCACGCCGATGCCGAGGACGACCACGTCCGCCGGGTACTCCTCGCCGGCCGCCGTGGCCACCGCGCGGGCCCGGCCCGCCGCGTCCGTGCGGATCTCCGTCACCTCGGCGCGGGCGACCGTACGGATCCCCATGCGGTTCATCGCACTGTGCACCAGGCCGCCCATGTCCGGGTCCAGCGTGGACATCGGCTGCTCGCCCCGGTGCAGCACGGTGACCTCGAAGCCCCGCCCGAGCAGGGCTTCCGCCATCTCCACCCCGATGTAGCCGGCGCCCACGACCACCGCCCGGCGGCCCGCGGTCCGTTCCAGATCCGCCATCAGCCGCTGCCCGTCGTCCAGCGTCTGCACCCCGTGCACCCCGTGCGCGCCGATGCCGGGCAGCCGGGGGCGGACGGGGCGGGCGCCGGTGGCCAGGACGAGCTTGTCGTACTCCGTCCAGTACTCGGCGCCCGATTCCAGATCCCGGGCGCGCACCCGCTGCCCCGCGAGGTCCAGCTCGACGACCTCCGTCCGCGTCCGCAGGTCGATGTCCCGCGCGCGGTGCTCCTCGGGCGTCCGGGCGATCAGCTCGTCCGGACCGCCGACCAGGCCGCCGATCCAGTACGGGATCCCGCACGCCGAGTACGAGGTGAAGTGCCCGCGCTCGAAGGCGGTGATCTCCAGCTCCGCCGGGCCCTTGAGCCGCCGGGCCTGTGACGCGGCGGACATCCCCGCCGCGTCACCGCCCACCACCACCAGCCGCTCCGTGCCGTTCCCCATGCGCCCGTACCGCCCTTCCCCGCCGCCGATGTCTGCGGGGACCACGCTACGTGCGTACGGGTGTTCAGTCCCGGACGTCTGCCGGAGGGGTCGCCGGAGGGGTCGCCGGAGTGGCGGCCGTGTGCCCCGGCCAGGCCGGGCCGGCCTGTGCGGGAAGCCGCCGCGCGGGCCCGTCGGGCTTCTGCTTCGCCGGACGCCACTTGCGGTACTGACGGAAGCAGAGCAGCAGGAACGCGCCCGACAGCAGGAAGGGGGAGGCGGCGGCGAGGGCCATCAGCAGGTACATGACCGCGGCCGCGAACACGGCCCAGCCGCCGAGCAGGGCGTCCGTGAAGCCCGGATCCGGCTTCTCGGGCTCCTTGACCACCGGCTTCCCCGGTTCCGAGAACGTCAGCGTGATCGTGCCGAGCGAGGTCTGGTCCTTCAGGGCCGTCTGCTGGGCGAGCAGCGACTCCAGATCTGCCTGGCGCTTGCTGAGCTCGGACTCCAGCGTCACGACCTCGCTCAGCCCCGAGGCCTTCTCCATCATCTCGCGCACCCGCGCCACGCTCGCCTGCTGGGACTTGACCCGGCTGTCGACGTCGGCGACCTTCTGCGTCACGTCCTGCGCCTCGACCTTGCGGTTGAGCAGCTTCCCGCTGCCCTCCATCGCGGCCAGCACCGCGTCGAAGCGCTCGCCCGGCACCCGCAGGGTCACCGTCGAGGTCATCGACCCCTCGGGATCGCGTGCGGTGGACTCGTTGCCCACGTACCCGCCCGCGTTCTCCGCCGCCGTCCGGGCCCCGGCCGTCGCCTTCTGGACGTCCGCCGTCTCCACGCCGAGGCTCGCCGTGCGGATGATCTGGGTGCGTACGGCGGGAGCCTGCGGCTGGCCCTTGTCGGCTCCCGGGGCCGGCGCCCCCGACGCGGCCGGGGCCGGAGCCGCCGCCCCGCCCTCCCCGGCGGCGTCCTGCCGCCCGGGAGCCGCGACGGCCGCCTTGTCCGCGGCGGTGTCGTCGCCGGCGGAGCAGCCCGTGAGGACGAGGGCCCCGGTCAGGGAGAGCGCGGCCAGGGCCGTCACCGACCGCCTTCCGTACCGGCCGTGACGTCTGTGCTGGGTGTGCATCGTTGGGTCCCCCTGAGTAAGTGTCGGAATCGTCGGATGCGCTGATGTCGGTGCCTCGCCGTTCTGACGTACGCGGGCTCGTCCCGGGTTTCGTACGCCCGGTTCCGAGGTGATGCCGAAGCGGTCACGGTCAGGCCTCGGCGATCGCCCCGTGAGCGGTCTGAGACGATGTGTCCATGCACGAAGCGGACACGCGTACGGACCGGCCGGCCCCCGCCGGCCACGTCGTCGTCATCGGCGGCGGTATCGCGGGCCTCGCGGCGGCCCACCGGCTGCTCGCCGAAGGCCTTCGCGTCACCCTCCTGGAAGCCGGCCCCCGCCTCGGCGGCAAACTGCGCTCGGGCGAACTGGCCGGCCTGCCCGTGGACCTCGGCGCCGAATCCGTCCTCGCCCGCCGCCCCGAAGCACTGGAACTGGCCCGCGCCGTGGGTCTCGGCGAGGCCCTCCAGCCGCCCGCCACCGCGACCGCCCGCCTGTGGACCCGCGGCGAGCTGCGGCCCCTGCCGGGCGGCCACGTCATGGGCGTCCCCGGCGACCTGGGCCCGCTCGCCGCCTCCGGGGTGCTCTCGGCCGAGGGCCTGGCCCGGGCCGGGGCCGAAGACGCCCTGGAGCCGCAGGAGATCGGCGAGGACGTGGCCCTCGGCGAGTACGTCGCCGCCCGCCTGGGCCGCGAGGTCGTCGACCGGCTCGTGGAACCGCTGCTCGGCGGGGTCTACGCCGGCAACGCCTACCGCATCTCCATGCGGGCCGCCGTCCCCCAGCTGTACGACGTCGCCCGCAGCCACGACTCCCTGGGCGAGGGCGTACGGGAACTGCAGGCCCGGGCCGCCCGGGCGGGGCAGACCGGTCCCGTCTTCTCCGGCATCGACGGCGGCATCGGCAGGCTCCCGCTCGCCGTCGCCGAGGCCTGCCGGGCGGCCGGAGCCCGGATCCTCCTCGACACCCCCGCGCGCGAGCTGACCCGTACCGCCGCAGGCTGGCGCGTGGTCGCCGACGCCCCCGGCGGAGCCGAGGCCATCGAGGCCGACGCGGTGGTGCTGGCCGTCCAGGCCGGACCCGCCGCCCGCCTGCTCGACCGGATCGCGCCCAGCGCCGCCACCGAGCTGCGGGAGGTCGAGTACGCCTCCATGGCCCTGGTCACGATGGCCCTGCGCCGCTGCGACCTGCCGGCCGGGATCGCCGACGGCGGCGCGAGCGGGTTCCTCGTACCGCCCGTGGACGGCCGGACCATCAAGGCCTCGACCTTCTCCAGCAACAAGTGGGCCTGGGCCGGAACCGATCCCGAACTCTTCCTGCTGCGCACCTCCGTCGGCCGCCACGGCGACGAGGGCGACCTGGGGCGCTCCGACGAGGAACTGGTCGAGGTCTCCCGCGCCGACCTCGGCGAGGCCGTGGGCCTCGCGCCCACCGTCCGCCCGGTGGCCTCCACCGTCACCCGCTGGGACGGCGGGCTGCCCCAGTACCCCGTCGGCCACCTCGGAAAGGTGGCCCGGATCCGCTCCGCCGTCGCGGCCCTGCCGGGCCTCGCGGTGTGCGGAGCGCTGTACGACGGGGTCGGCATCCCGGCCTGCATCGCCAGCGCGGGCAAGGCCGCCGACGTGGTGATCGCCACGTTGGGGGCCGGTGGGGCACCCCTGGCACCGACCACTGATCAGCACACGGGACAATAGACGCATGACTGCACCAGAGAAGATTCCCAACGCGGGGAAGAAGGCGAAGGACCTCAACGAGGTCATCCGCTACACCCTGTGGTCCGTCTTCAAGCTGAAGGACGTGCTCCCCGAGAACCGCGCCGGCTTCGCCGACGAGGTCCAGGAGCTGTTCGACCAGCTGGCCGCCAAGGACATCACCGTCCGCGGCACCTATGACGTCTCCGGCCTGCGCGCCGACGCGGACATCATGATCTGGTGGCACGCGGAGACCTCCGACGAGCTGCAGACCGCTTACAACCTGTTCCGCCGCACCAAGCTGGGCCGCGCGCTGGAGCCGGTCTGGTCGAACATGGCCCTGCACCGCCCGGCCGAGTTCAACAAGTCCCACATCCCGGCCTTCCTGGCCGACGAGACGCCGCGCGACTACGTCAGCGTCTACCCCTTCGTGCGCAGCTACGACTGGTACCTGCTGCCCGACGAGGACCGCCGCCGCATGCTCAAGGACCACGGCATGATGGCCCGCGGCTACCCCGACGTGCGCGCCAACACCGTCGCCTCCTTCTCGCTCGGCGACTACGAATGGCTGCTGGCCTTCGAGGCCGACGAGCTGTACCGCATCGTCGACCTGATGCGCCACCTGCGCGCCTCCGAGGCCCGCATGCACGTCCGCGAAGAGGTGCCCTTCTACACCGGGCGCCGCAAGTCCGTCGCCGATCTGGTCGACGGACTCGCCTAGAGACCTCCCCTGGGGGGAAGGACCGGAGGACCCCTGACCGGCGTCCTCCGGGGATCGGGAGGCCCTGCCCCCGAATCGACGCAGCCGGAGATCCCGCCCGGAAGTTCAGACGACTGGCGGCAGCAGTGCCCTGGGGTGCCCCTTGGCCACCGCTGCCCGGTCGTCCAGCGACACCGGTGCGGGCTCCGGATGCGGCGCACACGTGACACGTGACCCCGCCGTGTCACCCGTCAGCAAGTACCGCTCCACGTGGGCGTCCACGCAGCCATTGCGTCCGCCGACCACCCCGTGGGTGCCGGCCCCGAGCTCCGTCACCAGAGCGGCCCGCGGCCCGAGCCGCCGCTGGAGCTCCAGCGCGCCCCCGTACGGAGTGGCGCCGTCCCGCTCGGCCGCGACGATCAGCGTGCCGGGCAGCGGGGCGTCCGGCCGCGGCCCCACGTCCACCGGCCGCTGCCGGTCGCGCACCGGCCAGAAGGCGCAGGGCAGGTTCAGGAAGGCATTGGTCCAGGTCTCGAAGGGGGCCGTGCGGGCCAGTTCGGTGTTGTCGCGGTCCCAGGTCTCCCAGTCGGCGGGCCAGGGGGCGTCGTTGCACAGGGTCGCCGTGTAGACGGCCGTCGCGTTCTCACCCTCGGCCGCCACGGCCGGGTCCGGGTCCGGGGCGGCGAGGGAGACGAGCGGACGCGGATCGCCGCGCAGGAACGCCGCCAGGGCCGCCGCACGGCCCGGCCAGACCTCGTCGTAGTACGCGGCCCGCAAGTACGCCGCGTGCAGCTGCCCGGTGCCGACCACCCCGCCCGCCGGTTCGCGGGCCAGCGCGGCCCGCACCCGGTCGTAACTCGCCTGCACCGCCCCGGGGGTGGCGCCGAGCCCGTACACGTCGTGGTGCCGGGCCGCCCAGGCGCGGAAATCGGCCCAGCGGCGCTCGAAGCCGGGGGCCTGGGCGAGGTTGTTGCCGTACCAGACCTTGCGCGGATCGGGATCGACGGCCGAGTCGAAGACCATCCGGCGGACGTGACCGGGGTAGAGGGTGGCGTAGACGGCGCCGAGGTACGTGCCGTACGAGGCCCCCATGAAGGTCAGCCCGCTCTCGCCGAGCGCGGCCCGCAGCACGTACAGGTCGCGGACGTTGTTCAGCGTCGTGTACGAGCCCAGGGCCGCCCCGGCCCGCTCCGCGCAGCCGCGGGCGTAGGCCCGCGCGGCGGCGATCCGGGCCTCCTTGGCGGCGGCGTCCGGCTGCGCACCGGCGGCCCCGGACGGGGCCGGGGCGTACCGCGCCGGATTCTGGCAGGACAGCGGGCGGCCCGAGCGGCCCACCCCGCGCGGGGCGTAGCCCACGAGGTCGTAGGCGGCCCCGATGCGGCGCCACTCGGGCAGACCGGCGACGAGCGGGAAGAACAGGCCGTTCCCGCCCGGTCCGCCGGGGTTGTAGACCAGCGCCCCCTGCCGCGGGACCCCGCCCGCGCCGGAGGCGGCGATCCGGCTGACGAGGATCTGCGTCTGCTGCGCGTAGGGCCGGGCGTAGTCCACCGGGACGCGGAGCGTGCCGCAGCGCACGTCCGGCCCGAGCCCCTCGGCGACGGGGCACGGCCCGAACTCCAGCCCGTCGCGGGCACCCTGACGGCCCGGCGCCTTGTCTCCCGCCGGGCCGGGGAGCCCCCCGTGCGCGGCGGCGGCCCGGCGGGCCACGAGTTCGGCCCCGGCGGCCTCGGCGGCCGCCCGGGCGGCTCCGGCGGGTCCGGGCCCGGCCGTCACCCGGGGCGGGCCCGGGGGAGCGGTCCCGGCGGCGGCCTCGGCGCCGGAGGTCATCGGCAGGGATGCGGCCAGCGCGAGGGCGGCCAGCGCGACCGTGGCGGGTACCCGGGGCATGCGCATGGCGGGCCTCTCATCTCATCGGACCGTCCGATGAGATCCGCCGGGCGGCCTGCTGTACAGGACCACCGGCCGGTGTCGCGCTCAATGCCCCTGTTGCCGCGGAATCCGCCCCCGCCTGCCGTAGGCGAGCGCGGCCCGCAGCTCCGGATCCTTGACCGCGCGCAGCCCCCGCAGGGCCACCGCCGTCAGCGAGCCCCGTACGCCCCGCTCCCGCCCCAGCTCCACCAGGAGCCGCCGGCCGGCCGGGGAGGCCCACCCGGAGTGCGCGTGCCCCTCGACGCGGGCGATGGCCAGGCAGCCCAGCGCCAGGATCAGCGGCAGCGCGAACCAGCACAGGATCATCGTGGTCGTGGTTCCCGGATCGGGCACGCACAGCGCCGCCCCCGCCATGGCGAGGACCAGCACGGTGGCCTGCCGGACCGCCCGGACCCCCGCGTCGACCTCCTGCCGGGCCCCGTCGCACAGCGCGAGCCCGGCCTCCCCGAGCCGGTCCGCGAGGTCCCGTACGGCCGGATCCCGGGCCGCGACCGCCCGTACGGAGGTCACCTGCTCCTGCCCGTCCGGCCCGAACGCGCCGAGCACCGAGCGCTCGTGCGGATCGCGCCCCACCGGGTCGACGACCGTCGCCCAGCCCGTGTACGCGAGCAGCAGCCGCCGCTGGCGCTGCATGGACAGCAGCGTCAGCTCGGCCACCCGCTCCGGGCCGCCGGCCAGATAGGCGGCCTCGTACAGGCTCAGCTCGTCGTGGTGGCGCGCGGCGGTGCCCGGTGCGGGGTCCGCCGGTTCGGCGGCGGCCTGCAGGAGGCGGGTGCACGCGAACAGCAGCCCTGCCCAGGCAAGGAGGAGGAACAGGACCCAGAACATGTCCGAGTTCTACAAGATGTGGAACGGGCCGGTACAGCCTTCTGCCGAGGTGTGAGCAGCTCGTGACGGCTCCGTGATGGGAGGTCAGGAACTGCTGCCGCAGCTGGAACTGGACGAACTGCTACAACTCGAGCCACTGGAGCAGCTCGACCCGCCCGAACTGCCCGAACAGCTCGACCCGCCGGAGCTGCCGCTCCCGCAACCGCTCCCGGAGGACCCGCAGCCCGACCCCGAGGAGCAGCCGCCGCTGCCGCCCGAGGAGCCGCAGCTCGACCCGCCGGAACCGCCGCCGTCGGAGCCGGCGCACCAGACGACCGGAATCACCGCGGCCCCCGATTCCCAGGAGGACTCCGAGCCGGTGGAACGCGTGCGGGACTGGGCCGCCGCCAGCCGGGTCCCGCGGGCCGCCGGCACCAACTGCTCGCGCAGGTACGGGTCCCTGAGGCCCCGCAGCCCGAACAGCGAGGTCTGCACGTACGGGGTCTGGTCGGCCCCGTAGTGCGCGCGGATGGCGCGCAGCGCCGCGGCCCCCGCCGGGGTGATCCGCTGCCGGGCCCGGGAGGCGCCCACGGTGCCCACGACGATGCCGCCCAGCAGGACGGGCAGCACCTCGGCGACGAACGGCACGTGGAAGTTCCCGGCCCCCTCCTGCAGCACGAAGGCGACGAAGGACAGCGGCAGCGAGAGGATCAGCAGCACCCCGCACACGATGGCCTGGACCACCCCGTGGCGCAGCCAGCGGTGGCGTCCGCCGGGGGTGGCGATCAGCCCGCGGGCGGCCAGCGCGTCGCCGGTCTCCTGCACGGCCGGGTCCCGCATGGCGGCGTAGCGGATCTGGTAGAGCCACCCGGACGGTGCCCCCTGGCAGGCCTGGAGCACGGCGCGCTGGGCCGGGTCGCCGCCCCGCACCCCGGGCCGCACCTGGACGATGCCGGGCCCGCCGGCCAGCATCCGGCCGTCGCAGAGCAGTGAGACGAGCGCGGCGTCCACCACCGCGCCGGGTCCGCCGGCCATGAAGGCGGCCTCGGACAGGTCGTGCAGCCGCGGGGGCGGGCCGATGGTGGAGGGCCGCGACCGCCGCAGGCCGCGCAGCAGCAGGAAGCTGGAGACGATGACGCCGGCCCAGACGGCCACGGCGAGGAGGTCGAAGAAGTTCACGCCGCCCTCCCCACGAGGGCGCGGGCCCAGCGCACGGCGCGGCGCGGCGGCCGGGGCCCGGCCCGGTCCCGCCACCAGAGCGTGAGCCGCCGCCGGGCCGCGGGATCAGCGGGCAGGTCCCGGACCAGCAGGTGCTCGGCGAAGTCCAGCGCGTCGCGCCGGTATCCGGCGGTCAGGGGCCGGTTCCGGGCATAGCCGAGGAAGGCCTCCCGGTACGCGTCCTCACCGCCCAGGATCCGGGGCAGCTCGGGCGCCAGCCCGGCCACGATCCCGGCCCGCTTGGCCGCGAGCGCCCGCGCCTGTACGCGCACCCGCTGCCGGTCGAACCCCTCGGGCACGGGAGTCCCGCCCACCAGCGCCGACAACAAGGCGGCCTGCCCGATCCCGACCCGCGTCCGAGCGGCATCGAGCGCGCTGTCATCGGCGTGCGCCACCTCGACCTCGCCGTCGTCCGCGGCGCGCTCCGGGCCGGAGCCCGCCACTTCAGCCGCGCCGGCGTGTGAGGCGCGGGGTCCGGGGCGGAACCCCGGGGAACGGGCGAAGGGAGGGGCGGGGACAGCCCCCGCAGGGCCGCCGCCACCCAGCACCCCGCGGATCGCGGCCAGCTCACCCGCCAGCTCGGCCCCGCCCGGAAAGTCGTCGTCCCGCTCCAGCAGCACCCCCGGCGGGTCCACCCGGGCCCGCAGCTCCGCGAGAACCTCCAGCACCTCGGGCGGCACCGGATGCGCGTGCGTGTCGTGCCACACCCCACCCCGCTCCACGCCCCCGGCGACGTGCACGTACGCCAGCGCCTCCAGCGGAATCCCGTCGAGCACCGCGACCGGGTCCTCCCCCCGGTTGACCCGGTTGGTGTGCAGGTTGGCCACGTCGATCAGCAGCCGCACCCCGGTCCGCTCCACGAGCTCGGTCAGGAACTGCGCCTCGGTGAGCTCCTCCCCGGGCCACGACACCAGCGCCGCGATGTTCTCCAGCGCGAGCGGCACCGGCAGCGCGTCCTGCGCGATCCGTACGTTCTCGCAGAGCACGTCCAGCGCGTCCCGGGTCCGTGCCACGGGCAGCAGGTGCCCGGCTTCGAGCACCGGTCCCGGCGCCACCGAGGAGGTCCGTACGAAGGCGATGTGCTCGGTGACCAGCGGAGCTCCCAGCGCGACCGCCCGCTCCGCGAGCGCGGCCAGCTTCGCCGGGTCCGGGCGGTCGGCGCCGCCGATGCCCAGCGAGACTCCGTGCGGCACCACGCGGACCCCGCGTTCGAGCAGCCGGAGCAGGGACTCCGGCAGGTGGCCGGGGCAGATGTTCTCCGCCACCACCTCGACCCAGTCCAGGCCCGGCAGGCCCTCCACCGCCCCCGCGATCTCCGGCCGCCAGCCGATGCCCACCCCCAGGTGTGCCATGGGCTTCATGTCCCCTCGCCCCCTCTCATCGGTCCGTGTGCCGATGTCATGGCCCCGACGGAGTCGGGTCAACCGCCCAGGGGGACGTTCAGAGCAACATTTGAGGTTCCCGGACCGCGCCGCGTTCCGGATGCCGGGACGCGGGAGCCCGCAGCTCCGGGCCACGGGCGGCCACGGGCGGGCTACGGGCGGGCCGCCACGGCCCGCGACGGCCCGCCTCGGCCTGCCTACAGCTGCGCCCGCAGCGCCGGATGGTCCGCGACGACCGTGCAGGAACCGGGCGCGATCTCCGTGAACCCCGCGTCCCGCACCACCGGCAGCCCGCTCCCGGACAGCTCCTGCCACCGCTCGCGCGCGGCCGTCCGCACGGCCAGCCGGAAGCCGGACTCCCGCCAGGCGGCCCGCTCCGGGCCGGTCAGCTCCCACCACGCGAGCTGCGCCGCGTGCCCGGCCTGGGCCATGGCCTTGCCGGCCGACATGTCCAGGTCCGGGTTGAGCCAGAGGACCGGCAGTCCCGCCCCGGCCGGTGCGACCGGCTCCGGGTCGTCCAGATCGGTGCCCGACACCTGGAGCTTGGCCAGTTCCTTGGGCCAGCCGTCGAGCGGGACCGGCGGGAAGACCCGTACCTCCGCGCCCGCACCGTTGACCGTGAGGCCCGGCAGGGTCTCCGCCTTGCGCCACTCCGCACCGCGCGCCCTGCGCACCACCTTGCGGATCCGCGCGTCCTGCCAGTCCCGGACCGCCGCCGCCCACTCGCCCTCGCCGGCCGACCGCTCGTCGGTGAGCAGGACGAGCACGGCGCGCGCGGCGGTCTCCAGGGCATCGGTCCGGGCCGGCGGCTCCGTCTTCTCGATCCGCACCACCAGCGGGAGGACGTACTGCGGCGCGTCGTCGCGGGCGATCCGCTCCTGCCGGAAGGGGCTGTCGGACCCGACTGCGGGTACCCGGGTGTCGTGGCGCGTGTCCTCGGTGCTCATCCGGCCAAGGATGCCAGCCTCCGCCTCCAGGCTGATGACCGAGGGGCCCGGGCCGGGCGAGGATCGCACGCATGAAGAGTGATCTTTTCGCGTCCGAGAACCTGGCCGAGGCGTCTGCCGTACCCGGTATGACCCTGCAGAACGCCAAATCCGTGAAGTACGCCGTCAACGGCGAGATGCTCGCCCGCCAGGGCTCCATGGTCGCCTTCCGCGGGAACCTGCAGTTCGAACGCAAGGGGCAGGGCATCGGGGGCATGCTCAAGCGCGCCGTCACGGGCGAGGGGCTGGCGCTGATGTCCGTGACCGGCCAGGGCGAGGCCTGGTTCGCCCACCGGGCCGGCAACTGCTTCATCGTCGAGTTCGAGCCCGGCGACGCCCTCACCATCAACGGCCGCAACGTGCTCTGCTTCGACGCCACCCTCGGCTACGAGATCAGGATGCTCAAGGGCGCCGGCATGACCGGCGGCGGCCTCTTCAACAGCCTCTTCACCGGCACCGGAAAGCTCGCCGTCGTCTGCGACGGGAACCCGATCGTCATCCCCGTCACCCCGCAGGCGCCGGTCTACGCGGACACCGACGCGGTGGTCGGCTGGAGCGCCCGCCTGGAGACGGCGCTGCACCGTTCCCAGTCCGTCGGCTCGATGATCCGCGGCGGCTCCGGCGAGGCCGTCCAGCTGAAGCTCAGCGGCGAGGGCTTCGTCATCGTCCGCCCGAGCGAGGCCGCCGAGTCGGCCGCCGCCCATTGACCGCGCACATCGTGCGCAGGCGGAGGTGAGTAGGCTCGGACGCATGGACCAGACGGAGCAGCACCTGCCCGACTCCCCGTACTGCCCCGCCCCCGCGGCGCCCCCCGGGCGGGTGCCCGGGCCGCCCTACGCCGACTGCGTGGAGTGCGGGAAGCCCACCGAGTACGGGGTCGCCACCCCGGGCGTGGTGCTGTGCCCGGTCTGCGAGTGGCAGGACGCGCAGCGCACGGCCTGCTCGGGCTGAGCCCGCGGGGCGGCCGGGGCCCGGCGGGCCGGCCGCCCGGCTGCCCGGCTGCCCGGCTGCCTGGTCTGGTCCGGTCCGGTGCGGTCCGGGTTACTTTCCGATCAGGTCGGAGACCTTCACGAAGCGGTAGCCGCGCTTGCGCAGCTCCGGGACGATCTTCCGGACGGCCTCCTCGGTGACCGGGGCGGCGCTGCGCGTGCAGTGCATGACCACGACCGAGCCGGGCTTCACCCCGGCCAGCACCTGTTCGGCCACCGCGTCCGGATCCTTCGCGAACGCGTCCCCGCTGACCACGTCCCACTGGACGGCCGTGACCTTGGCGGTGGAGATGGCCCGCAGCGCCTGGTCGTCGTAGCAGCCGCCGGGGAAGCGGAAGTACGGGACGGTGTTGACCGCGCCCGCCTTGTGGAAGGCCTCGAAGGCCCGGTCCACGTCGGCCCGGGCGGCGGCCTCGTCGAGGGTGGGGAGTCCGTAGCAGGGGGACTTGAAGGCGTGGTGGCTGTACGAGTGGTTCGCGATCTCGAAGTTCGGGTCCGTGCCGATGGACTTCGCCTGGCCCGGGTACTCCTCGGCCCAGCGGCCCGTCATGAAGACCGTCGCCGGCACCTTGAGGCCGCGCAGCGTGGAGATCAGCTGCGGGTTGTCGAAGTGCTCTCCGCCCGCCGCGCGCGGCCCCTGATCGGAGGTCATGTCGGCGTCGAAGGTCAGCGCCACCGTCTTGTCGGTCTGCTGCTTCGCGCGGTCGAAGACGGGGGTCAGACCGCCCGGACCCGGGGCCATGGTCGGAGCCTTGCCGGGAGCTCCGGCCTGCGGAGTCGCCGACGCACTGCCCGGAGGGCTCGGCGCCGGGGTCGCGGCCCCCGCGGTGGAGGGGGAGGCGGAAGCCGGAGCGGACGGGGCCGCGGAGGCCCCCAGCCGAGCCTGGCCGCCGGCCTCCGGCGTACCGGCGCCGCCCCCGCACGCGGCGAGGGCGGCACTGAGAGCTGCTACGGCCGCGACGGCGGCCGTCCTGCGCACTGAGATGGTCACATGCGCAAAATATATGACTATGTGGCAAGCAGACGGGTGCGGCACTCCTCCACGTCGAAGTCACCCTTCGGGTACTGCGGCGCGATGCCCTCCAGATGCTCCAGCAGCAGTTTGCTGATGGCCCAGTTGCGGTACCACTTCCGGTCCGACGGGACGACGTACCAGGGCGCGGCGTCCGTGGAGCACCGCTCCAGGGCCAGCTCGTACGCCTGCTGGTACGCGGGCCACACCGAGCGCTCCTCGATGTCGCCCACGTTGAACTTCCAGTGCTTGTCCGGGTTGTCGAGCCGCTCCAGGAGCCGCTTGCGCTGCTCCTCGTAGCCGATGTGGAGGAACACCTTCACCACGGTGACCCCGTCGTCGGCGAGGGACTTCTCGAACCGGTTGATCTGCGCGTAGCGCCGGCCCAGCTGACTGCGCGGCACCAGGTCGCGGACGCGGGCGATGAGGACGTCCTCGTAGTGCGAACGGTCGAAGATGCCGATCTCGCCCGGTTGGGGGAGCGCCTTCATGATGCGCCAGAGGAAGGGGTGGTTCTGCTCCTCCGGGGTGGGCGCCTTGAAGGCCTTGATCCGGCAGCCGGAGGGGTTGAACAGGCCGATCACGTGCTTGACGGTGCCGCCCTTGCCACTGGTGTCCATGCCCTGGAGCACGAGCAGGACGCGGCGGCGGTCGCCGGCGGTGCTGGCGGCGTAGAGCCGCTCCTGGAGGGAGGCGAGCCGCTCGCCCATCAGGGCGGTGGCCGCCACGCCGGCCGCCTTGTCGGTGGGACCGGCCGGGGTCGCCGCGGTGTGGAAGGCCCCGAGGTCGACGCGCTCGCCGGAGGGGACGCGGAGCAGGGGGCTCAGGGGGGTGTCGTACCCGTACTCGTAGCCGTGCCCGTGTCCGTGGCCGCCGGACTTGCGGGCGCCGCCCTTGGAGCCCTTGGAGTTCTCCGCGGAGATGCGGAGCAGCTCGCGGAGCGAGAGCGGCTTGGACTTCGGCTTCTCGGTCTTCTCCGGCTTTTCCGTCGTGGCGGCCTTCTCAGCCTTCTCAGCCTTCTCGGCTTTCTCAGCCTTCTCGGCCTTGCCGGTCTTCCCGGCCTTCTCCGGCCTCTCGGCCTTCTCCGGCCTCTCGGCCTTCTCCGGCTTCTCAGCCTTGGCCGACGCCCCGGCCTTCGCCTTCTCGCCCTTGGCGCCCTTGGCGGACTTGCTGTCCTTCTTGGCCACCGCTACCTACCTCTGCTCCGTCGACTCCATACGATCTTCCACCACAACGCAGTGGACCGCGACGTGGCGAAAGGCCGGGCCGGGCGGGCCGGAAGGCGGTACGGGCGGGCCGTAAGACAGTGCGGGTCACTGCCATGGACCCGTCACGGCGAAGGTGGTCCCGGGCGTGTAGGCGTTGACGTACATCGTCCGCGCGTCCGGGGAGAAGGTGACCCCGGCGAACTCGCCCCATTCCGGCGCCCCCGGCTTGCCGATGTCGATGGCGTTGCGGGCCATCGGGTAGACCGTGCCGCCGGGGGTCACGCCGAAGACGTACTGCGCGCCGCCGCCGTCCTCGCACACCATGAGGCCGCCGTCGGGGGCCAGGCAGATGTTGTCGGGGGAGTCTCCGGGCAGCTGGATGTCGGTGGCCGGGCCGAAGACCACGTCCAGCCGGAGCCGGGCGCGCAGCGGATCGTAGAACCACACCTGGCCGTGGTGCTCGGCGGGGGAGCCCTCGCGGGTGCGGGCGTAGCTGGAGACGAAGTGGACGCCGCCGTCGCCCCAGTAGCAGCCCTCCAGCTTCTGGGCGTGGGTGATCCCGCCGGGGCCGAAGTCCTGGAGCCGGATCGGGGTCCCGGACGCGGACGGGTCCGGTACGGGGACCCACTCCACCGGGAACTCGGCCCCGGGTTCGTCCACCACCGCGAGGTTCGCGAGGCCCGGGACCCGCAGGGCCTCCAGTTCGCCGCCCGCGCGCAGGGAGCCGAGGCCGCCGAGGGGGCGGGCGGGCAGGAACCGGTAGAAGAGCCCGAAGGGTTCGACGAAGGCGTCCTCCGTCTCGTAGACCACACCGCGGTACGGGTCCACGGCGACGGCCTCGTGCGCGAAGCGGCCCATCGCGGTGAGCGGGACGGCGCCCGAGCGGTGGGGGTCGGCGGGGTCGACCTCGAAGACGTAGCCGTGGTCGCGGGTGTAGCCGCTGGTGCCCGCCCGGTCCTCGGTCTCCTCGCAGGAGAGCCAGGTGTTCCAGGGGGTACGGCCGCCCGCGCAGTTGACGGCGGTGCCGGCGAGGGCGACGCGCTCGGCCGTGACCCCGCCGGACGGGTCCAGGTCGAGGAGGGTGCAGCCGCCGAGGGCGTGCGGGTCGTAGGTGAGCCCCTCGACGGGAGGGACCCGCAGGGGGGCGGTGGTGCGGTTCTCGTGGTTGCGCACCAGCCGGACGCGGCCCTGCCCGGCGTCGAAGGCGGCCATGCCGTCGAAGTTGCCCGGGACGGTGCCCCCGCCCGAACGCAGCGGGTCGCCGGCGCGCGACAGGACGCGGTACGTGAACCCCGCGGGCAGATCGAGCAGCCCGGCGGGGTCGGCCACGAGCGGCCCGTAGCCCCGGTCGGAGACGGGGGCGGGGGTGCGCGTACCCGGACCCGCGGGCGCGCCCGCGCCCTTGCGCGGGCCGCCTCCCGCTCCGGACCCCGGGCCGGCTCCGGCGAAGAGGGCGCCGAGCGCCCCGGCGAAGGAGACGGAACCGGCGGCGAGCAGGCTGCGCCGGCTGAGGGACATCGGCGGCTTGGGCGGCATGGGCAACTCCAGGCGGACGGGACAGGACTGAGGACCGAGCCGTGGTACCACGGGTGCCCGGTGGGACCGGCTCCGCCGCGCCGTCCCCTGCCGCCGGTGCCCGGCGCGGCCGATCCCGGCCGCGCCCGGCAGGCGGCCGTCAGGCCAGGGTGGCGGTGAGCGTGATCGTCGTGCCCGTCAGGGCCTGGCTGACCGGGCAGTTCTTCTTGGCGTCCTCGGCGGCAGCGGCGAAGCCCTCGGCGTCCAGACCCGGCACCTCGGCGACCACGGTCAGGTGGATGCCGGTGATGCCCTCACCCGGCTGGAACGTCACATCGGCCTTGGTCTCCACCCGGGTGGGGGGAGTGCCGGCGCCGTCGAGGCCGTGCGAGAGGGCCATCGAGTAGCAGCTGGAGTGCGCGGCGGCGATCAGCTCTTCCGGGCTGGTCTTGCCGTTCGCGGCCTCGGCGCGCGAGGGCCAGGAGACGTCGAACGAGCCCTGGCCCGAGGAGTCGAGGGTGACGACGCCGGAGCCCTTGAGGAGGTTGCCCTCCCAGTTGGTGTGGGCGGTACGCGTGGTGGCCATGGTGGATCCCTTCACGGAAGGTGGGTACGGCCGGGCCGTGGGAACGGCCCGGCATCCCCAAACCTACTGGGACACCAGGGGCTTCGCGTCGCGTGCCAGTGCGGTGAGCCGCGAGATGGCGCGGAAGTACTTCTTGCGGTAGCCGCCGTTCAGCATCTCGTCACTGAACAGCCGGTCGAAGGCGACGCCCGCCGCGAGGACCGGGATCTCCCGGTCGTACAGCCGGTCGGCCAGGACCACCAGCCGCAGCGCCGTCGACTGGTCCGGAACCGGGCCGACATCGGTGAGGCAGACGGCCGTTATGCCGTCGGTCAGGGCCCCGTACCGGCTGGGGTGGACCCGCGCCAGGTGCTCCAGCAGCCCGGGGAAATCGTCGAGGCTCGCGCCCTCGGTGGCGTACGCGGCCTTGGTGACCTGCTCGTCGGAGAACGGGGCGGGAGCCTCGGGCAGGCCGCGGTGGCGGTAGTCCTGGCCGTCGATGCGCAGCGGGCGGAAGTGCGCGGAGAGCCCCTGGATCTCCCGCAGGAAGTCGGCGGAGGCGAAGCGTCCCTCACCGAGCTTGCCGGGCAGGGTGTTGGAGGTGGCGGCCAGCGCCACGCCCTGCTCGACGAGGCGGCTGAGCAGGGAGGAGACGAGGACGGTGTCGCCCGGGTCGTCGAGCTCGAACTCGTCGATGCACAGCAGGCGGTGCCCGCCGAGGGTCTGCACGGTCTGCTGGAAGCCGAGCGCGCCGACCAGGTTGGTCAGCTCCACGAAGGTGCCGAAGGCCTTGAGGGCCGGTTCGGCCGGGGTGGCGTGCCAGAGGGAGGCCAGCAGGTGGGTCTTGCCGACGCCGTAGCCGCCGTCGAGGTAGACCCCGCGCGGGCCGGTCGGGGCCGCCGCCTTCTTCGAGAACCACCGCTTCTTGCCCGAGCCGCTCGCGTGCGCCCCGCCGAGGCCCGCGGCGAAGTCCGCGAGGACGGTGACGGCCTCGGACTGGCTGGGCTGGGCCGGGTCCGGATCGTAGGTGTCGAAGCGCACCGCGTCGAAGCGGGGCGGCGGCACCATCTCGGCCACCAGCCGTTCTGCGGGCACCCGCGGCTCGCGGGCGCACAGGGACTGCGGTCCCGCGTCGGCTATCGGGGGCTGCCCGGAGGCTGACGCTGAGGGCGAGAGAGAGGTTGACACAGCTCTTAACTCTACGGGGCGTGGCACACTGCACCGATGCGACGCCTGTTCCCTGTGACCGATCAGACATCCGCGGACCAGACCGACCGTGCGTGGTCGCTGGACGAACTCGCCGAGGCGTACGAGTACCCCGAGCTCGCCCCGGACGGCCACTGGCTGCGGGCCAACATGGTCTCCACGCTGGACGGCGCGGCCCAGCACGACGGGCGTTCCCAGCCCATCTCCAACGAGACCGACATGCGGATCTTCGGCACCCTGCGGGCCCTGGCCGATGTGGTGGTCGTCGGTGCGGAAACGGTTCGCCAGGAGGGCTACCGCCCCGCGCGGGCCCGGGAGGCCTTCGCGGCCCGCCGCGAGGCGGCCGGTCAGGGCCCCGCCGCCGTCATCGCCGTGGTCACCGCCAGTCTGGACCTCGACTTCTCGCTGCCGCTGTTCACCTCGCCCCTGGAGCCCACCGTGGTGCTCACCGGCGCCGCCGCCCCCGCCGACCGGGTCGCCGAGGCGGTGAAGGCCGGGGCGCAGGTGGTGGTGGCCGGCGAGGGGGCGGGCGTGGATCCGGCCCGGGCCGTACGGGAACTCGCGGACCGGGGGCTGCGCCGCCAGCTCACCGAGGGCGGGCCCCGGCTGCTGGGGCAGTTCGTCGCCGCGGACGCGCTGGACGAGCTGTGTCTGACGATCTCGCCGATGCTCACGGCGGGTGACGCCCAGCGGATCTCCGGCGGCCCCTCCGTCACGGTTCCGCACCGGCTCGCACCGGCCTGCCTGCTGGAAGAGGCCGGGTTTCTGTTCACGCGTTACCGTCGGATCTGAAGAGAGGCGGAATTTGTCGTTCCGCTTAGCTTCCGCTGGGCACAGTAGTGGGCAGGTATAACCGCACAGGCCCCGTGCGACAGCGGGGCAGGATGGTTTCCGCAGGGGCCGGCCGGCCGGTCTCGGCCCACGAAGGAGAGGGCGTCCGTGTTCACGAGCGTATTGATGATCGAGCAGCCGCTGACCCCCGTCGACGTGGACTTCGTCACCACCCTCCACGGAGACGAGCAGGTCTCCTTCATCGTCCTCATGCAGCCCCGCGGCGACCGGGACCGGCTGCTGCGCGCCATCGACGACGTAGCGCTCGGTGAGCTTCCCGAGGCCATTCACGAGGGCGACGAACCGGAGGGCGACGCGGCCCGCGGTCCGGCCGAACTGGCGATCGCCCATTCCCTCGCGTCCCTGCGGGCCAAGGGCGCCAAGGCCGTCGGGCAGATCGTCGACGAGCATCCGCTCGACAAGCTGAAGGCAGTGGTGGACGAGACCAACGCCGACGAGGTGATCGTGCTGACCGCCCCGCACTACGTCGAGGAGTTCTTCCACCGCGACTGGGCCTCACGGGCACGCCACAAGGTCGGCGTTCCGGTGCTCAAGCTCTTCGCCCACAAGGAATAGGGTGGAGGCGGCCGGACCGCGGGTCCCCGCATCCGCGCACCCGGCTGCCGTACGTACGCACTCGATCCTGGAGCTACCTGAATGAAGCCCGGCCTGCCGACCGCCATGGAACGGCCCCACTTCATCGGCATCGGCGGCGCCGGCATGTCCGGCATCGCGAAGATCCTGGCCCAGCGCGGCGCCAAGGTGGCCGGCAGCGACGCCCGTGACTCCGAGACCGCCCAGGCGCTGCGCGCCCACGGTGCCACGGTCCACATCGGGCACGCCGCCGGTCACCTCGCCGACGACGCCACCTGCGTGGTCGTCTCCAGCGCCATCCGCGCCGACAACCCGGAGCTGGCCCGCGCCGCCGAGCTCGGCATCCCGGTCGTGCACCGCTCCGACGCCCTGGCCGGGCTGATGGACGGCCTGCGACCGATCGCCGTCGCCGGCACTCACGGCAAGACCACCACCACCTCGATGCTGGCCGTTTCCCTCTCGGCGCTGGGCCTGGACCCCTCGTACGCCATCGGCGGCGACCTGGACGCCCCCGGCTCCAACGCCCACCACGGCGAGGGCGACATCTTCGTGGCCGAGGCCGACGAGAGCGACCGCAGCTTCCACAAGTACACGCCCCAGGTCGCGATCATCCTCAACGCCGAACTCGACCACCACGCGAACTACGCGTCGATGGAAGAGATCTACGAGTCCTTCGAGACCTTCGTCGGCAAGGTCCCCGAGGGCGGCACCCTGGTCATCGCCCACGGCCAGGCGGGCGCGGCCGAGATCGCCGGCCGGGTCCGCGGCAACGACGGGCTGAAGGTGGTCACGTACGGCGAGGAGCCCGAGGCCGACGTCCGCATCACGAAGATCACCCCGCGCGGGCTGACCAGCGAGGTCACCGTCGTCATCGACGGCCGGATGCTCACCTTCACCGTCTCCGTGCCCGGCCGCCACTACGCGCACAACGCCGTCGCGGCCCTCGCCGCCGGTGTCGCGCTCGGCATCCCGGCGCACAACCTGGCCTCCGCCCTCGGCAAGTACACCGGGGTCAAGCGCCGCCTCCAGCTCAAGGGCGAGGCCGCCGGGGTCCAGGTCATCGACTCCTACGCGCACCACCCCACCGAGATGACCGCCGACCTGGAGGCCATCCGCGGAGCCGCCGGGGACTCCCGCATCCTGGTCGTCTTCCAGCCCCACCTCTTCTCCCGCACCCAGGAACTCGGCAAGGAGATGGGCCGGGCCCTCGCCCTCGCCGACGCCTCGGTCGTCCTCGACATCTACCCGGCCCGCGAGGACCCGGTCCCCGGGATCACCAGCGAGATCATCATCGACGCCGCCCGCGCCGCCGGGGCCGACGTCACCCCCGAGCACTCCAAGGACGCCGTCGCCGACGTCATCGCGGGAATGGCCAAGCCCGGTGATCTCGTTCTCACCATGGGTGCGGGCGATGTCACGGACCTGGGGCCGGCCATCCTGGCCCGTCTGTCGAACTGACGGCTCTGGGAAGAGCGGGAAAACGGGAGATCAGTCATGTCGTACGAGGTAGAGAAGACGGACGAGCAGTGGCAGGCGGAGCTGACCCCGTCCGAGTACCAGGTGCTGCGCCTCGCCGGAACCGAGCCCGCCTTCCGCGGTGAGTACACGGACACCAAGACGGAGGGCGTCTACAGCTGTCGCGGCTGCGGCTCCGAGCTGTTCCGCTCCACGGAGAAGTTCGAGTCGCACTGCGGCTGGCCCTCCTTCTTCGACCCGAAGGACTCCGACGCGGTCGAACTGAAGGCGGACGTCGCCCACGGCATGGTCCGCACCGAGGTCCTGTGCGCGAAGTGCGGCTCCCACCTGGGCCACGTCTTCGAGGGCGAGGGCTACCCGACCCCGACCGACCAGCGGTACTGCATCAACAGCATCTCGCTGCGCCTCACCCCGGCCGGGGGCTGACCCCGCACGGGCTGACCCCGCACGGGCGGAGACCGGCCGGGCGCCGGCCGTCGGGCTTCCGACGGCCGGCGCCCTTGTGCTCTCCCGGCGCGTGAACCGGCGGTCCGGTGTCGGCGGTGTCGCGGTTGGGTTCCGATCAGGTCTCTCGCTTGCGGAGATCCGCCTTAAATGACGGGATTTGGGCACGGAAGACACCTATCCGTTTCCTTGGCATGGCTGGTTATGATCGGCACCCTCACATCCGCCGCGTCCCCAGCTTCCGAGGACCGATGTCTCCCATAGAACCCGAAGGCGTACGAGGGCAGTCGACGACCCGTCGGCGGCGCACCCTGCGTCTGCGCACCCTGCTCGTCTGGCTGGCGGTACTGCCCACCGTGGCGATGGGCACCCAAGTGGCGGTGACCGCCCAGCGGCTGCTGGCGCAGTCGGACCGGCTGCGGGCCGACGTCGCTGCCGCCGAGCGGGTCGGCGCACCGCTGTACACGCTCATGGTCGACATGCAGGCCGAGCGGACGGTGACCGCCGCACTGTGGTCGGGTACCGCCGGGGCCGAGGAGGAGCTGGGCAAACGGCGTGAGGCCACGGACCGGGCCGCGGCCGACTTCCGCCGGCTGGCGGTCGGTTCGGACGTGTTCTTCGGGGAGGTGGAGCAGCGGCTCGACAGCCTGGCCGCCTACCGCCAGCGCGCGGACGCCCGCACCGGCGGAGCCGACGGCACGCTCACCTACTACACCGGAGTCGTCGGCGCGGTCATCCAGGCCTACCAGCAGGACTTCAGCCACGCGGACGACGCCGAACTCACCAAGGAGAGCCGGTCCGTGGTGTCCATGCTCTCCGCCACCGAGATGGTGGCGCGCGAGGACACGCTCCTGGCCCTGGCCGGGCCGTCCAGGCAGCTGAACTCCGCCGGCTTCGAGCAGTTCCTCGGCGCCCTGGGAGCCCACCGGTACCTGTACGAGACCTGGGTCGTGCCCTACCTGCCCGAGGCCGACCGGCGGTTCTACGAGCGGATCGTCGCCTCCCCGGAGTGGCAGGCCAAGCTCCGCATCGAGAACGCGATCGTCTCGAAGCACACGGACGTTGCCTCCGGCATCAAACTGCCCGCCGAGGTCGCCGGTTGGCGTTCCGCGCACGAGCGGTTCTCGGTGCAGCTGGCCACGCTCAACGTCGACCGGGCGCGCAAGATGCTCGCACGCGGCGAGGCCAAGGCCGCGGAGCTGGACACCGAGGTCGCCTGGCTGATCGGGGGAAGCGGCGGCGGGCTGCTGGCCGTCGTGGTCGTGGTCGTGCTCACCACCCGATCGGTGCTCCGCCGCCTGCGCGACCTGCACGAGCGCACGGTGACCGTCGCCGAGGAAACCCTCCCCGAGGTCGTCGCCCGGCTCCAGCGCGGGCAGTCCGTCGACGCCGGGACCCTGCCGGCGGTGCGCGGAGACCGGGACGAGGTCGGACGCATCAGCGACGCGTTCGCCCGGGCCGTCGCCGTATCCGTCGACGGGCACCGGCAACTCGCGGCCGAGCGGCACGGCTTCGGCCTGTTCGCCACGGGCATCGCCTCGCGCACCGGAAACCTGGTCAGCCGCCAGCTGAGCCTCACGGAGGAACTGCAGGACACCTTCGGCCACGACGAAGTGCTGCTGGCCCAGCTGATGCGGGCCGACCAGTTGACGGTGGGCATGCGCCGCCAGATCGAGAACCTGCTCATCCTGGCGGGCGGCGAGGTCCCCGACCCGCACACCGATCCCATGCGCGTCGCCGACCTGCTGCGCGAAGCCGCCGCGGAAGTCGAGGACTTCCGGCGCATCGAGCGGCACGCCCTGGACGAGACCAGCGTGGAACCGCGCGTGATCAGCCAGATCAGCCACCTGCTCGCGGAGCTGCTGGACAACGCCACCCGCTTCTCCCCGCCGCGCTCCAAGGTGGTCATCCGCGCCGAACTGGTCGCGGACGGGCTGTCGGTAGAGATCGAGGACCGCGGGCCGCGGGTGACCCCCGAGCGGTACGAGGAGATGAACGGCCGGCTGCACGAGGCACCGCCGTACTCCGTCCTGGCGCAGAACGCGCACCGGCTCGGGCTCTTCGTGGTCGGTCACCTCGCCGACCAGCTCCGGGCGACCGTCACCCTGCGCCGCTCGGTGTACGGGGGGACCTCCGCCGTGGTGATCCTCCCCGGGGACCTTCTGGTGGCGACGGAAGGGGAAGCGCCGCGCGAACCCGCGGCCACCGCGCCGTCCGTCACCGCCGCCGCCCCGGCGCCGCGCCTTGCGAAGGAGCCCGAGGCCGAGCGCGAGCCCGAGCGCGAACCCGAGCCCGAGCGCGAGCCGGTCCTGTACACGGGCGCCGGGCTGCCGAGCCGCCGTACGACGGTGCCCAAGCCTGCGTCCGAGCCCGTACTCGTGTCCGCGACCGCGACCGTGCCCGCGGCCGCGTCCGCGCCTATCTCCGCACCCGGTCGGCCGGCCCTCCCCGAGCGGGTCCCGCAGACCCACATCGCCGAGCAGCTACGGGCGCCCAGCGCACCGGAACCAGCGGTCCCGCAGGACACGGCGACTCCCGAAGAGGTGGCCGACGCCTGGGCAGACTACGAACGCGGGACCCAGACAGTGGAAGAAGAGCTCCGACGGGATCGGCCATGACTACCTCCTCAGCAAGCACAGCGGCATCCGAAAACATGATCTACAGCGTCCTGGACAACAACCTCAGCAGGATCGCCGGCATCCAGGGAGCGGTGCTCCTCTCCAACGACGGCATCAAGCTCAGCGCCTACCTGCTGGACGAACCCCAGGCCGAGCGCATGGCGGCCGCGGCCTCCGGCATCGCGGCCACGATGAAGGCGATATCCCGGGAGATCGACGGCGGCCGCGTCATCCGCCAGCTGGTCGAGATGGACGACCGGTACCTCTGCATCGTCGGGTGCGGCGAGGGCAGCACGCTCATCGTGGTGACCTCCCGCAAGGCGCGGCTCGGGGAGCTGGGCGGCGAAGCCGTACGGACGGCCCAGGCGCTCGGCGAGTGGCTGGGCACCCCGGAGCGTGCCCAGGCGCCGACCCCGTAATGCCGCAGGACGAGCCACAGCCCGCGCGGGGCCGGCGGACGCGGCTGTACGCCCTCACCGACGGACGTACGGCCGCTGCGCACACCGTCCTCACCATGGACACCACGATCACCGCGGCGGTGGCCGAGGACGCCCGCGCAGGCCTGCCCACCGAGTGGCAGGAGATCCTCGCGATGTGCACGGCGCCGGGCGGACGGGCCGTCGCCGAGATAGCGGCGCGGATGCACATCCGCCTCACGCCGATGACGCTGCTCCTCGGTGAGCTCGCCGACCGCGGGCTGATCCACCACCGGCCGCCCCTGGGGGGCGCCGAGACCACCGACGTCCACCTGCTCATGAGAATCAGGGACAGCCTTGCCCGGAAATGACATGTTCGCCCCGCAGGCCGCTGCACCGCAGGCCCCTGCCCCTCTGGCCCCTGCCCCTCAAGAACCGGCCCCGGTCAAGATCCTCATCGCCGGTGGGTTCGGAGTCGGCAAGACGACCCTGGTGGAGACGATCTCCGAGATCGAGCCGCTGCGTACGGAGGAGCGGCTGACCGCCGCGGGCGTCGGCGTCGACGACCTCGACGGCATCGAGTCCAAGACGGCCACCACCGTGGCGATGGACTTCGGCCGGATCACCCTCGACGACGCCGGGGTGGTCCTGTATCTGTTCGGCACACCGGGCCAGGAACGCTTCTGGTTCATGTGGGACGACCTGCTGGCCGGGGCGCTCGGGGCGATCGTGCTGGTCGACACGCGACGCCTCGACCGCAGTTTCGCGGCCGTCGACTTCTTCGAGAACCGCGGACTGCCGTTCGTGGTCGGCGCCAACTGCTTCCACGGCCAACAGCCCTACACGGCCGAGGAGATCGCGACGGCCCTGCACCTGAAGGATCCGAGCACGCCCGTGCTCATGCTCGACGCCCGCTCCCGCGAGGACGTCCGGGCCTGTCTGCTCTCGCTCCTCGACCAGCTCATCGCCAACGCGGGGGCCGCGGCGCCCGCCCGGAGCGGTCGGGCCGGCTGAACGGCCCGGAATCCGGGGTGCCGGGCAGGGAGCCGAGGTAGTCCGCCAGATTCCGCTCCGGGACCCAGCCCTGGGAGCGGGCGCGGGTCAGGTCCAGGACCACGGGGTGGGCGAGCTGGTCCACCGCGTAGCGGCTGAGGGCCGGTTCACCGGAGGAGAGGGCTTCCGCGAGCCGGGCCGCCGTGACCGCCAGGGCCGGCGGGAGGTGGCGGATGCGGGCCCGGACCCCGTGGGCGCGCAGGACGGCGGATACGGCCGCGTCGCGTGGGTAGGGGCGGGCATCGGCGATGTTGTACGCGCCCGGGGGCCAGCCGGGAGCCGCCGCCAGGCAGGCCGCGGCCAGGTTCTCCACCGCGGTCAGGCTGAGCGGGACGTCCGGGCCCGGCAGGAACAGGGTCCCGGCCCGGACCCGGGACAGCAGCCGGGGCAGCAGCTGGGTGTCGCCGGGGCCGTACACGGCGCGCGGACGCAGCACCACCGCCCCGGCGGCCAGTGCCAGGGCCTCGCCGGCGGCCTTCGTACGGCCGTAGGCGTTCAGGTGCCCCGTGCGCGGGTGGTCCTCGCGGACCAGCGTGCGGTCGTGGCGGGGGTCGTAGACGCTGGCGCTGCTCACCCAGACCACCGGCCGCCCGCCCGCCGCGCGCAGCAGCCGCTCGGTGCCCGTCACGTTGACCGCCCGCATGACGGCTTCCGCGGGTGAGCCCGGGGCGGGATCGCCCACCGCCGCCGCGCAGTGCACGACGAGGTCCGTGCCGGAGAGGTCCGGCTCCCCGAGGGACGCGTCCCAGAAGCGGTGTTCCCCGAGCGGGCCGGGCCTGCGGCCCACGCACACCACCCGGGCCCCGGCCGCCGCGGCGGCGCGGGCGACGTGCCCGCCGCAGAAGCCGCTCGCGCCCGTGACGGCGATCCGGAGCCCGGCGGCCGCGCCGGACGGTCCGGAGGCGGGCCTGGGGGACGGCCCGGAGGACGGCTCGGAGGAGGGCCAAGGGGACGGCCTTGGGAGCGGCCCGGCGGACGGCCTGGTGGACGGCTCGGAGGACGGCTCGGGGGATGTCATGCCGCCGCCCGTACGACCAGCGAACGCCACCCGGGGAGGGCGGCCCGGCGGTCCACCCGGGCCCGGACCACGACCGGCCGGTGCGGAGCCAGCGCCGCCAGTACGCCGGCCAGTTGCTCCCGCGCCAGGCGCGCCCCGGGGCAGGCGTGCGGCCCGGCGCCGAAGACCAGGCGGGCGACGCCCGGCTCGGCGGGGCGGCGCCCGTCGGGGTCCCGCAGGTGTGCCCCGGCGGCGTGCCGGGCCACCAGGAGCAGCCGGTCCCCGGCCCGGACCGGGCAGCCCCCGACCGAGCCGCCCGCCGCGGCCACCCGGGGGAGGAGGGGAGAGGCCGCCGTCACGCGCAGCAGTTCGTCGGTCAGGGCGGGGCACAGGGCCGGGTCCGCCGCCTGGTCCCACAGGCCCGCGTCGGCGCACCAGGCCACGGCCCGGGGGAGCGCCGCGACCGTGGTGTTCACGGCCGCGACCGCCAGCATCGCGGCCCGGGCGTCCGCCCCCGGTCCCAGGAGCGCGCGCAGCCGCTCGGCGGCGCGGACCGCCGCGGCTTCGGCGCCCGGGCGGGGCGGGCCGGGGAGGTGGCTGCGCACGGAGGCGGCCGCGGCCTCGGCGGCCGCCTCCGCGAGGGCGAGGGAGTCTCCCGCAGGGCCGGGGCCGGGGTTGGGGCCGGAGCCGGAGCTGGAGCCGGAGCCGGAGCCGGGGCCCAGCAGTGCGTACACCACCGCGCCGGCCAGTTCCCGGGCCAGCGGCACCAGGTCCACCGTGCCCCCGAGCGGCAGCGGCGCGAGCCGCCGTAGGAGCAACGGGTGCCATGCCGACCGCAGTTCCCGGGTCCCGGCCGCGCCGAGCAGCTCGGCCAGCTCCCGCCGGGCCGTCCGGTGGCCGGAGCCCTCCTGGTCGAAGAGCACGTCCTCCACCCGGGCGGCTCGGGCCGCGCCGCCCGTGGTGCCGGGTGCGGTGCGGTCCAGCGGCAGCCGGGTCAGCGCCTCCCGGTAGGCTGCCGCGCCGTGGACGAGCAGCGTGCCGCGGCCGAGCCGGCGCACGGGCCGGCCGCGGGTGGCGGCGAGCAGCGCGAACAGGACCGGGTGGGCGCGCAGGTAGACCCGCCGGTCCCGGCGGCGGGCCTTCGTGTCGGTGGTCATCGGACGTGTGCCTCCGCGGTGTCGGTGGGCCGGTAGCGCCGGTCCCAGTACCAGAGCAGGGTGCGGCGCGGTCCCCAACTCCGCAGCCTGCGCAGGCTGTTCTGTACCACCAGCCGCTCCGCGCGGACGATGCGGTCGCTGTGCTCGCGGGCCCGGTTCAGCAGGGCCACGTCCTCGGACCGTTCGTGCAGCGGCACCCGCAGGGCGCCGCCGCAGCGCAGGTAGAGGCCGGCGGTGATGCCGAGGTTGTGGCCGTGGCACAGGACGTACGGGGCGCGGTAGCGCGGGTGCCGGTGGGACGGTCGGTAGCGGCCGTAGAGCGAGGTGAGCCGGATCAGCGCCGGCAGCAGCCGGGCTTCGAGCAGGCCGGGTGCCTCGTCGCGGCGCGGCACGCTGCGGCCGCACAGCATCTCGGCGCCCCGCCCGAACTCCGCCTTCGCGACGGCCGTCCAGTCCGGGGCGGGCAGGCAGTCGGCGTCGGTGCGCAGCAGGTGGGTGGCGCCGGCCGCGATGGCGTACCGGAAGCCGGTGTCGGCGGCGGTCCCGGCGCCGGGCAGCTCCTCCCGGGCCAGCTCGACGGGAAAGGGCGCTGTGCGCGCGAAGTCCCGTACGGCCTGCGCCGTTTGGTCGGTGGAGGCGTTGTCCACGACGACGAGCGTGAATCCGGTGTCGCGCTGGGCGGCGAGCGCGGCCAGCGCGGTCCCGATGGCCGCCGCCTCGTTGTATGCGGGCACGACCACCCACAGGTTCGTCAACTCCTTACTCCTTCGGTCTGGTTGGTGGTGGCGGCCCAGGAGGCCGCGCGGAGCGGGACCCGCGCGCACAGGCCGGCCCGGACGAGCAGTCCGATCAGCGGCCCGGCCCGGTGGTAGAGGACGCCGTGCAGTTCGGCCGTCGCGGCGAGATACGGGTCCGCGGCGAGGACGAGCAGCCTGCAGACCAGCGCCGCCGCCAGGGCGGGACCGGCGACGGCGGCCGGCCTGGCCGCCGCGCTGGCCTGCCGGGGGCCGGGTGCGGGGCGAGCCACAGGACGGCCGAGAACAGCGCCCACAGCGCGGGGACGGCCAGGGCCGGACCGCCCGCCGCCACCACGGCGGCCACCGCCGCGCCCGCGAGGCACAGCACGGCCGCGCCCGCGAGGTCCCGGCCCGCGTCGCGCACGGGGTTCCCGCTGCCCGCACACGGCCCGGATGCCCGTACGCAGCGCCCGGGCCGTCCGCACCACCGACCAGCCGAGTGCCAGGGCCTGTCGTCAAACTCCCGTCTGCCTCGCGACGCCCGGCACGCGCTCTCGCCGCACCGGGCGAAAGCCCGAGTACGTCCAGTACGCGGGCTTCCGCCCGGCACGCCGAGAGCACGCACCTGACGCCGCGCGGCCGCCCTCCGGGCGACGACGGGAGTTTGACGACAGACCCTGGGACGAGCAGCGGCCGCCAGCGCGGGGCCGCGGTGGGCAGCCGCTCGGCAGCCGGCGCCGCGGCGGCGGGCAGCAGGGCCGCCGCCAGCCCGTCCACGACCCGCCGGACCCCGTCCGCGCCCGCACCGGCCCGGCCCGCCAGCGAGCCGAGCAGCAGCACCGCCGGGGCCGTCCCCACGAGCAGGGCGTACGCGAGCGAGCCCGCGAGGGCGTCTGCGTTCGCGCGGGTGTAGCGCCGGTGGGAGGCCATCACCCGCACCCGGACGGCCGCGCCGCGGGCCCGCCACGGGGCGGCGGCACGCGGCCCCGCCCCGGCGCGGGCACGGCCGTGCCACGCGGGAGGCGCTGACCGGGATGGCGGTTCACGTCCGGGGCGCAGCCTTCCGCGCGGAGCCGGAGCCCGACCCGGAGCCGGACCCGGACCCGGACCCGGACCCGGAGTTCAGCCGGTGGGCCGCCAGGGCTGCCGTTGCCGCGCGGTCCGGTTTGCGGGAGCGTCCCGACAGCGGGATCCGCGCGAACAGCAGGGCATCGGGCGCGGCCTTGCCCATGCGGCGCAGCGGGCCCGCCAGGGCGGACCGCAGCGCGGGCTCGGCGGCGCCGTGGCAGGGCTGGACCACCGCCACGAGCCGCTCGTCGCCGTAGGCACAGCCTTCGCCGGAGCCGGAGCCGGAGCCGGAGCCGGAGCCGTCGCGGTCGCGGGCGCCGCCGCCACGCCGGTCGGCCGCCTCCGCCGGAACTCCGACGAGCAGCGCCAGTTCCACCCCGGGCACGTGCAGGGCCGGTTCGTACAGGCCCGGGTAGATGTTCTCGGCCCGGCGCAGCACCATGTCCTTGGCCCTGCCCTCCAGTACGATCCGGCCCGCCCCGTCCAGGCGCGCCCGGTCGCCGGTGCGCACCCACGGGTCGGGGTCCTCGCCGAGGTAGCGGTGCCGGGCCCCGGGGCCGGTCAGCAGCAGCTGCCCGTCCGCGTCGGCCGCGGCGCGCACACCGGGCAGCGGGGCGCCGACCAGGTCGCCGGGACCCTCGTACGCGGCCTTCTCCCGCGATTCCACCGCGGCGGCCGGGAACAGCTCGGTGAGCGCGTACACCCCCCAGGCCTCGTCGGCCCCCGACTCCCGTACGCGCCCCAGCAGTTCCGCGCTCGCCGGAGCCGAGCCGGTCCACACCCGGCCCCGGAAGCGGGCCCCCGCCCGCAGCGCGTCCCGCAGCTGCGGCGGGGTGAGGTAGGTGTCCCGCGGCGCCAGCCGGGCCAGCTGGCGGGCCAGTACCCGGGGCGAACGCGCCGGGAGGGCCACGGGGGCGCCGCGCACGAGGGCGGGGACGAGTACGAAGAAGGTGCCGCCGAGCACGGGCCCGGCAGCCGGGCCGGAAGCCCACGTCTTCCCCGGGGCGGGGGAGAACAGCGCCGCCACGGTCTCCATTCCGGCGGCCAGGCTCGCCCGCGTGTGCACCACGGCCCGGGGTCGTGCGGTGGTCCCGGAGGTGAACACGATGACGGCGTCGGCGTCCCCGTCGCCCGTGAACCGTGCGGGAACACCGAGCCGCGCCGCCCGCAGGTCCAGCGCGGGCGCGCACCCCGGCAGCCGCCGCCCGACCGTGGCCACCGGCGCGCCCAGCCCGGCCAGTTCGGGCAGTTCCAGTCCGGCCGCCCGCCGGGCCAGCGGCCGGGCCCACCCGGCCACCGCCTGCGCGGCGGCGTCGGCCAGCACCAGGGCGGGCCGGGCCGAGGCCAGCCGGGCGCGCAGCACGTCGGGTCCGGCTCCGGGGTCGAGGACGGCCCCGCGCAGGCCGAGCCGCCACAGGGCGAGCAGTACGGCGAGCGCGCGCGGGCCGGGGCGCACGGCGACTCCGACGGTGTCACCGGCGCGCAGCCCGCGGGCGTGCAGTGCGGCGGCGAACGCATCGGCCAGATCGGCGAGTTCGCCGCGCGTGGCGGCGGTCCGGGTGGCTCCGGTACGGGTGGCGGTCAGGACGGCGGGCCGCTCGGGGCGGGCGCGCAGCGCGTGATCGAGGCGGTCCAGCATCAGCGGGGGTCGTCCGTTCCGTGCGGGCCGCTGCCGCGGCCGAGGTACCAGCGGGCCGTGCCGGCGATCCCGTACGCCCGCAGCCGACGCGTGGAGTTCTCCACGACCATCGTCCGGCAGCGCGTGATCCGGTCGGTGTGCCGGCGCACCGCGTTGAGGAAGAGCCGGTCGGTGGGGGAGGGGCGCCGGGGCATCCCGCCGACGGCCAGGTACAGCTCGGCGGTGATGGCCATGTTGTTCCCGGCGTGCATCCGGTACGGGGCGCGGTAGCCGCGGCGCCGCGCGTGCTCGGGCCGCAGCCGGCCGAAGAGCCCGGCGATCCGTACGAGGACCCCGAACCCGGCCCGCCCCAGCGGGCCGTGCTCGTCGCGGCGGGCCACGATCCGCCCGCACACCAGGCCCGGGCGGCGGGTCAGGGCCGTCCGCGCCGCGCCCGTCCACCCCGGGTGGGGCAGGCAGTCGGCGTCGGTGCGGGCGAGCAGGGTCGCGCCGCGCCCGATCGCGTACCGGAAGCCGGTGTCCACGGCGGAGCCGACGCCCTTCTCCGGTTCCTCGATGACCTCCACGGCGAAGGGTGCGTCCGCCGCGAACTCCCGCGCCACCGCGCCCGTCCGGTCGGCCGAGGCGTTGTCGACGACCAACAGAGTGAAATCACGGTCCCGTTGGCGGGCCAGCGCGGCGAGGGTCCCGGCGAGCCGGACCTCCTCCTCGTGCGCGGGCACCACCACCCACAGCCGTCCGGGCGCGCTCACGACTTCTCCCAGACCATCGTCATGATGCTGATTCCGCCGCCGAGCCCGACAAACAACACCCGCTCACCGGGAGCCAGTTCGTCGAATATCAGCTCCAGCTGCACCCCGATCGTCGCGCTCGCGATGTTGCCGAGCTCGGGCACGGTCACCACCAGCTTCCCGGCCGGCACCCCGGTCAGCTCGGCGAACCGCTCCAGGTAGGGCACCGTCACCTGGTGCACCAGCACCTTGGAGAAATCCTCCCAGCCCATGCCCGTACGGTGCAGGGTCCGGTCGATGACGGCGGTGCCCACCTTCTCGAAGACCCCGCGCAGTTCGTGCCCGTCGCCGCGGAAGTACGTGTACGCGTCCCCGCGCGGGTGGCGCGAACCGCCGCCCGGGATGCCCCCGACCTCCCAGTGCTCGGAGTGGGTCTCGGTGTCCACGTCGAGGATCCCGCCGCGCTCCACCGGCTCCACGACGACGGCGGCCCCCGCATCGCCGAAGGTGTAACCGGCGAAGCCGGCACGGAACTCGGCGAAGTCGGCGGGCGCCGTCCGCACGGCCCGGCTCGGGGTCTCCCCGGTGACCACCAGGGCCCGCCGGGCCCGGCCCGCGAGGATCATGGAGCGGGCGAGGTCGACGCCGTTGACGAAGCTGTTGCACGCGTTGGTGACGTCCAGGGCGTGGGCCCTCGTGCCGAGTTCGGCCTGCACGATGTGCGCAGTGGCGGGTTCGGCGACGTCGCGGGAGGCGGAGGCGAAGAGCAGCAGGTCGATGTCGGCGGGCTCGAGGCCGGCCCCGTCCAGGACCCGGCGGGCCGCGCCCACCGCCAGCGTGGAGGCGTACACCCCGTCACCCGCGATCCGGCGGGCACGGATCCCGGTGGCCTGGGTCAGCAGCCGGGGCGGCAGCTTGATTCCGGACCGGTCCGCGATCTCGCGCTGGAGCCGGTCGGAGGTGAGGACGTCATCGGGCAGCATGCCGGCGACGGCGGTGATCCCGGCGCGGAGCCGCGGCGGGCCGGGCGGGCGCGGTTCGGATGGCTGATTCGGCATGTCCTCACGATGACGCGCGGGCCGGTCCCGGTCCTGAGTACGGATGCTCAACCCGGAGGCCCGGCGGGTGAGTACCCGGGACGGCCCTGCTCCCGGGCGGAGCCGGCGGCTCCGAAGAGATGGGGCGCGTGGGGCATGAACCGTCTGACGAGGTATTCCGTTCTCCAGGTGTACGGCCCACTGTCATCAAAGCAATGCCGACCGGTACCCCGGGGCCGCTGTTCTTGGGGCGCCCACCGACATCCCCCCGCACCCGTCTCACCCGCAGAGGTCGTTCTCCATGACTGAATTGAATCGGCGCAGGTTCCTGCAGATCGCCGGTGGCGCCGCCGCCGTCACGATGCTGAACGAGAGCATCGCGCGGGCCGCCGCGATTTCGGCCCAGGGCAGTACCGGCACCATCCAGGACATCGAGCACATCGTCGTCCTCATGCAGGAGAACCGTTCCTTCGACCACTATTTCGGTGCGATGAAGGGGGTCCGCGGGTTCGGGGACCCGCGGCCGGTCGTCCAGGACAACGGCAAGTCCGTCTTCTACCAGTCCAACGGCACGAAGGACATCCTGCCCTTCAACCCGCAGATCAACGACCTCGGCATGCAGTTCCTGACGGGGCTGAACCACGACTGGGCCGGCGGCCACCAGGCGTACAACAACGGCAAGTACGACAAGTGGGTCCCGGCCAAGACGGCCACGACCATGGCGTACATGACCCGGAACGACATCCCGTTCCACTACGCGCTCGCCGACGCCTTCACGGTGTGCGACGCCTACCACTGCTCCTTCATCGGCGCCACCGACCCCAACCGCTACTACCTGTGGTCGGGTTACACGGGCAACGACGGGGTGGGCGGCGGCCCGGTCCTCGGCAACCAGGAAGCCGGCTACGGCTGGAAGACCTACCCCGAGCGCCTGGAGTCGGCCGGCGTCTCCTGGAAGATCTACCAGGACATCGGCGACGGCCTGAACGCCGCCGGATCCTGGGGCTGGATCAACGACGCCTTCCGCGGCAACTACGGAGACAACTCGCTGCTGTACTTCAACAGCTTCCGCAACGCCCAGCCCGGCAGCGCCCTGTACGAGAAGGCCCGTACGGGCACCGACGTCAAGGCGGGCGGCACCTACTTCGACAAGCTGCGCGCGGACGTGGTGAACGGCACCCTCCCGAAGGTCTCCTGGATCGCCGCCCCCGAGGCGTTCAGCGAGCACGCCAACTGGCCGACGAACTTCGGCGCCTGGTACATCTCGCAGGTCCTGGACTCGCTGACCGCGAACCCGGACGTGTGGGCGAAGACGGCCCTCTTCATCACCTACGACGAGAACGACGGCTTCTTCGACCACGTCGTCCCGCCCTACCCGCCCGCGTCCGCCTCCTGGGGCCTGTCCACGGCGAGCGTCACCGGCGACCTCTACACCGGAAACGTCTCCGGCTACGCGGCCGGCCCGTACGGGCTCGGCCCGCGCGTCCCGATGATCGTGGTCTCCCCGTGGAGCAAGGGCGGCTACGTCTGCTCCGAGACCTTCGACCACACCTCGGTGATCCGCTTCATGGAGAAGCGCTTCGGCGTGCAGGAGCCCAACATCTCCCCGTGGCGCCGCGCGGTCTGCGGCGACCTGACCTCGGCCTTCGACTTCACCCGGGCCGACGCCGCGCCCGCGGCCCTGCCGTCCACGGCCGCGTACGTACCGCCGGACAAGAACCGCCACGCCTCCTACAACCCGGCCCCGCCGGCGACGGGCACCCTGCCCAGGCAGGAGGCCGGCGCCAAGCCGACCCGCGCCCTGGGCTACGCCCCGTACGCGGACGGCAAGGCCAATGTCTCCACGGGCAAGTTCACCCTGACCTTCTCCTCGGGTCCCACCCTCGGCGCCCACTTCCACAGCACCTCGGGCAACCGCACGGACGGCCCGTGGCCCTACACCGTCGAGGCGGGCAAGACCCTGTCGGACACCTGGAGCACGAGCAGCTCCACCGGCAACCAGATCGACCTCACGGTCTGGGGCCCGAACGGCTTCCTGCGCACCTGGAAGGGCCCGGCGAAGAAGGCCGGCCCCGAGGTCACGGCCCGCCACTCCGCGTCCACCGGCAACCTGGCGCTGTCCCTGACCAACGGGGGCACGGCGGCCGTCAACCTGACCGTCACCAACGCCTACGGCGGCACGGCCCAGACCCTCCGCGTCGCCGCGGGCGCCACCGTCGCGCACACGGTGACCCTGTCCGGGACGGCCCGCTGGTACGACGTCACGGTCGTCTCCGACGCGGACACCACCTTCCTGCGCCGCTTCGCCGGCCACGTGGAAACCGGCGCGCCCGGAGTCTCGGACCCGGCGATCAAGACCGTCTGACCGTTCCCGTAGGGGTGAACCCGCCTGTTCCGCCGCCCGCGAGGTTAACGCTTGCGTTAACTTCGCGGGCGTGGGTCCCCCCGCGGAGAAGCGGTATCAGGCCCACATCGCGGAACTGGACATCAGGGAGTACGAATGAGCGCTGTCGGTTGGGAGGAGGCCAAGCGCCAGGCGCGCGAGCGCCGGGTGGCTGCCGGGCTGGCAGTACGGTCCCCGGCGGAGAAGCGGGCCGCGATGGACCGGCTCATGGCCGAAGTGCGGGCCTATCGGCTGGCCGAGATCCGCCAGGAGCAGGCCCTGACCCAGAAGGACGTGGCCGACAGCATGGGCGTCTCGGCCCCGCGGGTCTCCGCCATCGAGAACGGCGAGACGGACCGCACCGAGGTCGCGACCCTGCGCTCGTACGTCGAGGCGCTCGGCGGGCGGTTGCGGGTGGTGGCCGACTTCGGGGACACCGAGTACACGGTGGCGTGATCCGGGACCGGGGCCGGCACTGCGGTGTGATCGTACGGGCGGTGGGCAGAACGGAGGCGTCCGAGTACGTACCCCCCCGTCACCGAGGGAGATCGCATGGCCATCGCCCACCGCAGGACCGGCACCGGCCCCGTCCGCGTCATCGTGCTGCACGACTGGTTCGGCACGTCCGCGAACTGGGGTTCCGTACTGGACTACCTGGACCCGCGGGAGTTCTCGTACGCCTTCCTCGACTACCGCGGCTACGGCGACCGCCGGGACGTCCCCGGCCGCTACGCGCTCCCCGAGATCGCCGACGACGTCCTCGCGCTCGCCGACGAGCTCGGCTGGGACACCTTCTCCCTCCTCGGCCACTCCATGGGCGGCAAGGCCATGCAGCAGGTCCTCGTGCGCGCCCCCGAGCGCGTCGAGAAGCTGATCGGCATCAACCCGGTCCCCGCCTCCCCCTACGAGATGGACGACGCCACCCACGCGCTCTTCTACGGGGCCGCCGCCGGCGAGGACAACCGCCGCGCCATCCTCGACATCGTCACCGGCCGCCGTGCGAGCCCGTACTGGCTGGACCGGATGGTCGCGCACTCGCTCGCCGTGTCCCGGCCGGAGGCCTTCGCCGGCTACCTCGCGAGCTGGCAGCCGCTGGACCTGTCCGCCGCCGTGAAGGGCAGTACCGTCCCGGTGCTGGTCCTGCTCGGCGAGTACGACCTCGCGATCACCGCCGACTTCATGCGGGCCACCTGGCAGGTCTGGTACCCGAACTGTCGTATCCAGCCCCTGCCCGGCGCGGGCCACTACCCGCCGCACGAGACCCCGGTGGCCCTCGTCACCGAGGTGGAGTCCTTCCTGCGCGGGTAGGTCGGCGCCGCACCGGCGCGACCCGCTCCCTCGTCCGCCGGTCGAAGACCTCGTCGGGGAGGTACGCGACGGCCCGGTCCGGATCGAAGGCGGCGGCGAGGTCGCGGAAGTGCGTGGGCGCCAGCAGCCCGCGGGCCTGCATCTCCGCCGCGATGAACCGGGAGCACTCCAGACTGGCGTGGGCCCGCAGGTGGGTGTTGTCCGCGACGCCCTCGGGGTAGTTGGGGTGCTCGCCCGGCTCCAGGTGGAGGAAGAGCGCCTTGGTTCCGTCGGGGCCGGCCTGCCGCCAGCGGGCGACGCTCCACTCGTTCAGGTCGATGAGCGGCACCGCGAGCTGCGCCGCGACCTCGCGCACGGCGGCGGGGTACTGGCCGAGGGGGCGGCGCATGTTGCCGTACTTGTCGAAGACGCGGCGCTCGTGGCTGGTGACGAGGACCGGGTGCACGCCCCGGTCCCGCGCCGCGTTGACGTACTGGCGCAGGAAGCCCTGGTACGCCTCGAACGGCTCGGTGAAGCGGCCGTCGAGGGGCTGCTTGTCGATGAGGCCGAAGGAGACGAGCAGGAGGTCGCCGGCAGCGGCGTTCTCCAGGATCCAGGCGAGCCGCCCGCGCTCCAGGAAGCTGCGCGAGCTCGCTCCTGCGCGCGCACAGTTGATCACCTCGGCGCCCCGCACGAACAGCTGCAGGGTCTGGCCCCATCCGGCCATGGGAGCCTTGCCGGCCTGTCGGCCCGCCACACTGGAGTCGCCCGCGAGGAAGATTCTGGTCATACCCTCGTGTACTCCCTCAGAAGGTGCCGAAACCTCCGTCGGGGCTTCAGAGGGGCTCAGGGTGGACTCAGTCGTCCCACCAGCCACTCCAGGGCCGACGGCACCTCACGCGCCCAGGTCTCGTAGTTGTGGCCGCCGCTCGCCAGCACGATCGAGGAGACCCGTGCGGGCGACCGTACCGCCTCGATGAATTCCAGCGTCGCCGGGTACTGGTGCTCGCCCTTGCGGCTGCTCGCCACCAGCAGGGACACCGGCGGCTGCGGCAGGTTCCGCAACCGCCACAGCAGGTCGTTCTCCTGCCGGCGGCCCGCGTCGCCGCCGAACAGGTCGCCGGTGTCCGCGTCGTGCGAGGCCGCGTACGGGGCCGACAGCGCGGCCGCGGCCCGGTAGGCGTCCGGGGTGCGCAGGGCCAGCTTGAGCGCGCAGTAGCCGCCCACCGAATTGCCCATCGCGCCCCACCCCCGGGCGTCCTGCGTGAGGCCGTAGTACGAGGACACCGCCGCCCGCAGGTCCCGCGCGAAGAAGGTCTCCGCCTGCGGCCCGCCCGGCACGTCCACGCACTGCGTGTCCCGGGGCGGCGCCACCGTCGGGGTCAGCAGGACCAGCACCGCCGGCCGCATCCGCCCCGCCCGCACCGCCTCCAGCGCGAGCTGCGGATACCGCAGCCGGTCGGTCAGCACCCCCGGCGTGCTCGGGAACCCGCTCAGCGCCAGCACCACCGGGAACTCCGCCCGCCGCCCGGCGGGCGCGTGCACGTACTGCGGTGGCAGGTACACGTACCCCTGCCCCGACAGCCCGCTGCGGGCCCCGCGCACGGTCACCGCCTCGATCCTGCCGATCACCGCGGGATCGTCGCTGCCGGAGTGCCGCCAGGAGTGGGTGCCCCGCACCAGCAGCGCCGCCCGGTCCGCGGCGTCCGCGCCCGCCGGCACCGGGTCCTCGCGGCGCAGGGAGAACAGGTCGCGCCAGGAGCCGTAGAAGCCGTACGAGGAGTTCACCGCGAGCAGCAGCGCCGATCCGGTCGTCAGGGTGATCGCGAGCTGGAGCCCCGCCCGCCCCAGCACCGGCCGCACCCCGGACCCCGCGAGCCGGGGCCACAGCCACACCGCGGCCCCGAACACCGCGGCCGCCACGAGGGCGGCGAGGAGCAGCGGCGGGGTGCCCCCGATGTCGCTTTTCATGCGGTTGATCCTGCCAGGACTCCGGCAAGGGGACCCGGACCGTCACGACGTGCCGCTCCGTGCCGCTCCGTGCGGCTCCCGCGGGGCAACGAAAAAACCCGTGGGGGTTACGAGGAAAACTCGTAACCCCCACGGGATCAACAGGGTGAGTGACGGGACTTGAACCCGCGGCCACCTGGACCACAACCAGGTGCTCTACCAACTGAGCTACACCCACCACGAAGGGCGGCGGACCGTCCGTTCGATGTGCAAGCACAGCATAGCTGATCAGCGGGGTGCTCCCGCGACGCCTTTTCCCGCGACCCGGCCCACCGCCCGGCCCCAGCCCCCGCAGGCAACCCCGCACCCCGGATCGCCATCCCTACCCGTATGGGACCAAACCGCCTGACCGGCCTGGACGCCGCCCGCGGCATCGCCGTCCTCGGCATGTTCGCCGTGCACGTCGGCCCGCCGCCCACGCCCGGGGGCGCCGGCTGGCTGCTCGTCGCCGCCGACGGCCGGGCGCCCGCCGTCTTCACGCTCATCGCCGGGTTCTCCCTCGCGCTCGCCCGCTCCCGCGCCGCCGCGCCGCCGCCCCTGCGGGCCACCCTGACCCGCTGCGCGATCCTCGGCGCGCTCGGCCTGTGCCTGGCCGCGCTCTCGCCCGGCATCCTCGTCATCCTGGCCTTCTACGCCGTCTACTTCCTGGCCGCCGAACCCTTCACCCGGCTGCGCACCCGCACCCTGGCGGCCGTCGCGGGCGCCTCGCTGGTGCTGGGCCCGGTCCTCTCCTACCTCCTGGGCCCGCTCCTCGGGCTGCGCACCGCAGGACGCGGCCACGCACCGGTCCCCACCGACCTGACGAGCTGGACGGGGGCCGCGGGGACACTGCGCGAGCTGCTGCTCTCGGGTGCGTACCCGCTGCTCACCTACTTCCCGTACATCCTGGCCGGCATGGCCCTCGGCCGCCTCGCCGACCTGCGCGGCGAGCGGTCGCTGCGCCTGCTCACCGGCCTCGGGGCCGCGGCCGCCGTCGCCGGCTACGGGGCCTCCTGGCTCGCGCTGGGACCCGGCGGCCGTCGCGGGCCGCTCCTGGAGGCCATCGCACGGGAACACCCCTGGGCGGCGGCGGAGCCCGACCCGGTCGCGGCCGTACTGGGGGAGCAGTTCGGCGCCGTCCCCAGCACCTCCTGGGACTGGCTGCTGCTCGCCGGCCCCTACAGCCAGACCCCGCTGGAGACCCTCGGCAACTCCGGGGTCGGAGCGGCCCTCATAGGCCTGCTCGCCCTGGCCGCCCACCGCGCGGGCCGGGCCGCGACCCGACTGCTCCGCCCGCTCGCCGCCGTCGGGGCGATGGCCCTCACGGTGTACGTGGCGCACGCCCTCGCCCTGGCGGTGTTCCTGCGGGGCTGGACCGGCTGGGAGGCCCTGGCCGGCTTCTCGGCGTGCGCGCTGATCGGCTGCATGGCCTGGCGGCGGCTCCTCCGTGGGACGGAGCCGCACCGCGGCCCCCTGGAATGGGCGCTGCGCGCGGTGACCCCTGCGTGACGTGAAGCCCTGCGGGGCCGTCCCCTACCCGCCCTTCCACCGTTCCCCGGGGCTCCGCCCCGGACCCCGCGCCTCAAACGCCGGCGAGGCTGGATCTTTCAGCCCGTCCGGCGTGTGAAGACCGGGTCCGGGGCGGAGCCCAGGTGACCGGCGCGGCCCCCTGCCGTCCGGGGGCGGGGCGCGGGAGGATCGGGGGCATGGACCATGACTCCGATCCCTTCACGGCCGCCGACTACGCCGCCCGGATGGCCGCCGCCGCGCAGGCCGCGGCCGACGCGGGGCTGGCCGGCCTGCTGGTCGCTCCCGGGCCCGACCTGGCCCACCTCACCGGGTACCGGCCCGTCGACACCGAGCGGATGACCCTGCTCGTCCTCGCCGCCGGGCAGGACCCCGTCCTCGTCGTCCCCGCCCTGGAAGCCCCCGACGCGGCGAAGTCCCCCGGAGCGGGGGCACTGACCCTGCGGGACTGGGCCGACGGGAAGAACCCGTACGCCGTGACCACGCCACTGCTGGACGTGACCGGCCGCTTCGGGGTCAGCGACAACACCTGGGCCCTGCATCTGCTGGGCCTGCAAAGGGAGTTGCCGAGCACCTCGTACGTCTCGCTGACCGATGCGCTGCCGATGCTGCGCGCGGTCAAGGACGAGCGCGAGCTGGCCCGGCTCGCGGCGGCCGGCGAGGCGGCCGACGCGGCGTACGCGCAGATCCTCCACGTCCCCTTCGCCGGGCGCCGGGAGAGCGACGTCGCCGCCGACCTGGACGCGCTGCTGCGCGTGCACGGCCACTCCCAGGTGGACTTCACCGTCGTCGGCTCCGGCCCGAACGGCGCCAACCCGCACCACGAGGCCGGCGACCGGGTCATCCAGAACGGGGACATGGTGGTCCTCGACTTCGGCGGCCTCAAGCACGGCTACGGCTCCGACATCTCCCGCACCGTCCACGTCGGCGAGCCCACGGAGGAGGAGCAGCGGGTCCACGACATCGTCCGCGAGGCCCAGTTGGCGGGCGTGGCGGCGGCCCGGCCGGGGGCCGCCTGCCAGGACGTGGACCGGGCGGCGCGCGCGGTGATCACCGAGTTCGGCTACGGCGAGCAGTTCATCCACCGCACGGGCCACGGCATCGGAGTCACCACGCACGAGCCGCCGTACATGGTGGAGGGCGAGGAGCAGCCCCTCGTCCCCGGCATGTGCTTCTCCGTGGAGCCGGGGATCTACCTCCCGGGGCGGTTCGGGGTCCGCATCGAGGACATCATCACGGTCACCGAGAACGGCTGCCGCAGCTTCAACAACGCCTCCCGCGAGCTGGCCCTCGTGCAGTAGGCGCGCGGCGGCGGGAGGGCGCCGCCCCGCCGGGTCTCAGGACCCGGCGAGGACCAGGCGGTAGCCGTAGTCGACGCTCTCCCGCTCCAGCAGGTCGGCGTGGCGCCGCTGCCACGCCCCCGACCGGAGGTCCGCGCGCAGCCGGGCGATCCCCGGCTCCACGGCGGAGGCCGGCCGCCTCGCCAGGGTGGAGCTGGCGGCGCGCACGGCGGGGTCGAGGTAGGACTCGGGCCGGCGCCAGAAGGCGGCCCGGAACCCGTCGGTGAAATCGTGCGGGACGGGGAAGGGCAGCACGGTGTGCGCGTCCAGCGCCCCGGTCACCACGGACAGCGGGGTGAAGGCGGAGCGGTCCGCCTTCCCGATCTCCGGCAGGTACTCCTCGAAGAGCCACAGCTCGGTCGAGTGCGACGGATCCCAGGTGAAGACGGCCTGGCGCCGGGAGACCCGCCGCAGTTCGGCCAGCCCGCGCGCCGGGTCGGGCCAGTGGTGGACGGTCATCACCGCCATGGCGGCGTCGAACGCCCCGTCTTCGAAGGGGAGTTGCTCGGCGCTCGCCTTGACCTTACGGGTCCCCGGATGCTGGTCGAGCATGACCTGGGACGGCTCCACGGCCGTCACCTCGCGGTCCTCCGGCTCGTACGAACCGGCGCCCGCACCGACGTTGACCACGGTACGGGCGTCGCCCAGACCGCTCGCGATCAGCGCGGCCAGCCGGGGGTCGGGCCGCCGGACCTGCCGGTACCCCACCCCGATCCGGTCGTACCTCGCCGCGGCGGCCGCGGCCGTGTGCCCGCCGCCGCCCGCGGAGGACGCATCAGATTCGATCTTCATGGGGCCGATCCCATCAGACCGTCCCGCGCCTCCGCGACCGGATTTACGGGCCCCCCGGCTCCCGAGACCTAAGGACCCAGCACCACCGCCGATTCCGCCGGTACGTGGACCCGCCCGTCGGCGTCCGGATGTTCTACGGGCAGCCAGGCGGCCAGTACCCGGACCCCGTTGCGGCCGAGGGCGATGGTGACCGGTTCCCTGGAGAGGTTCACCACCACGCGGACGTCGCCCCGGCGGAACGTCAGCCAGCGGCGTTCCTCGTCGTGGGCGATCCGCAGCGCCGCCAGGTCGGGGTCGCGCAGGTCGGAGTGGGTGCGGCGGAGCGCGATCAGGGTGCGGTGCCAGTCCAGCAGGCGGGCGTGGGCCGCCCGGCCCGGCTCGGCCCAGTCCAGGCAGGAGCGGTCGCGGGTCGCCGGGTCCTGGGGGTCGGGGATCTCCTCCGCCTTCCAGCCGTGCTCCGCGAACTCCCGCCGCCGGCCCACCCGTACGGCCTCGGCGAGCTCCTCGTCGGGATGGTCGGTGAAGTACTGCCACGGGGTGCCGGCGCCCCACTCCTCGCCCATGAACAGCATCGGCACGAACGGCCCGGTCAGCACCACCGTCGCCGCGCACGCCAGCAGCCCGGGGGACAGGGAGGCCGCGAGCCGGTCGCCCAGCGCGCGGTTGCCGATCTGGTCGTGGGTCTGGGCGTAGCCGAGGAAGCGGTGCGCCGGGGTGCGGCCGCGGTCCACCGCGCGGCCGTGGTGGCGGCCCCGGAAGGAGGACCAGGTCCCGTCGTGGAAGAAGGCCCGGGTCATGGTCTTGGCGAGCGCCGCGAGCGGGGCCTCGGCGAAGTCCGCGTAGTACGCCTGGGACTCGCCGGTCAGCGTGCAGTGCAGGGCGTGGTGGAAGTCGTCGTTCCACTGCGCGTGCAGGCCCAGGCCCCCGGCGGCGCGCGGGCTCGTGGTGCGCGGATCGCAGCGGTCGGACTCCGCGATCAGGAACAGCGGCCGGCCCGTCTCGGCGGCCAGCTCGTCCACCGCCGCGGACAGCTCCTCCAGGAAGGTCAGCGCCCGCCCGTCGGCGAGCGCGTGCACCGCGTCCAGCCGCAGCCCGTCGATCCGGTAGTCGCGCAGCCAGGCCAGTGCGCTGCCCAGGAGGTACGCGCGCACCTCGTCGGAGCCGGGTGCGTCCAGGTTCACCGCCGCACCCCAGGGGGTGTGATGGGTCTCGGTGAAGTACGGGCCGAACACCGGGAGGTGGTTGCCGGAGGGGCCCAGGTGGTTGTGGACCACGTCGAGGACCACGCCGAGCCCGGCGGCGTGCGCGGCCTCCACGAACCGGACCAGCCCGGCCGGGCCCCCGTACGGCTCGTGCACCGCCCAGGGCGCGACCCCGTCGTACCCCCAGCCGTGCCGCCCGGGGAAGGAGCAGACGGGCATCAGCTCGACGTGGGTCACGCCGAGGCCGGTGAGGTGACCGAGACGGGCGGCGGCCGAGTCGAAGGTGCCCTCGGGGGTGAAGGTGCCGATGTGCAGCTCGTACAGGACGGCGTCCTGGAGCGGCACCCGGGGGGAGGGGACCGGCTCGGCGGGGGTGAGGGCGGCGAAGTCGACCACGGCCGAGAGCCCGTCGGGGCCGTCGGGCAGGCGCCGCCCGCGCGGGTCCGGCCGTACGGGATGCACGTGCTGTGCGGGTTGTACGGGCAGTACGGAGACGGCCGCCCGACCGGTGGCCGAGGGGGGCTCCTGATCCCCGTGATGCCCGAGGTGCTCGGGGTGTCCGGGGTGGACCGGGTCGCGCGGATCGTCCTCGGGGTGGAACGGGCCGCCGCCCGGATCGGCCCCGGGGTGCACCGGGTCGCGCGGATCGTCACCCGGGTGGACCGGTTCGTCCGGTCCACCCGGACCACCCGGACCGTCCCCGGGCGCGGGAGCCTCCGGCGCGCCGCCCAGCTGGAACCCGTACCGGGAACCGTCGGCGCCCGGGGCCTCCACGACCCACCAGCCGGCGCGCTCCGGATCGGGCGCCATCGCGTACGCGGCCCCGTCGAGCCGCAGTGCTACCCGGTCTGTCTGCGGTGCCCACACCTCGAACTGCACGGACGGTCCCCTCGTCTGGCGGCGGTACCCCAACCTGCGTGTCCGGGCCATCATCCCCGGCTCGTCGCGGGAGTTCTGGACACTCTGCCCCCGACAGGCCGACAATCACCTGGTGACGTCGAGTTTCGAGTTCCCTCCCTTCCCCGCCCCGCGGCTCTCGGATGCCGAGCGCGACCGCGCCCTGGGCCAGCTCAGGGAAGGGGCCGCGGTCGGCAAGCTGTCGCACGACACCTTCCTGCGCCGCATGGAACTCGCCCTCGTAGCCCGCCGCTCCGAGGACCTCGCCGTGCTCACCGCGGACCTGGAGGGCCGGGAGGCCGGGGAGAGCCCGTGGACCCGCCGGCTGTTCGGCTGGGTCGGGCGGGTCTCGGCCGTGTCGGTGGGCGTACGGCGGGCCTGGGCCGCGGAGAAGCTGCCCGCGCTGCTCCTCCCGCACCCGGGCGCCGGACCGCTGCGGATCGGCCGCGACCCGGGCAACGGGCTGCGCCTGAGCCACGAGACGGTCTCGCGGGCCCACGCCGAACTGGGCGTCCGGGACGGGGTCTGGGTGCTGCGGGACCTCGGCTCGACGAACGGGACCACCGTGAACGGGCGCCGGGTGACGGGCTCGGCGGTGGTGCGGGAGGGCGACCAGATCGGCTTCGGCCGGATGACCTTCAGGCTGTCGGGAGGCTGATCCCCGGGCAGCGGCGCCCGGCCGCGGCTCCTGGACGCGGTTCCGGCCAGCGGCCCGGGGTACGGGACCCGGTTTCCGGGTGGACGCCCGCCGTGCGCAGGATGGCACCCATGGAACACACGTCTGCCGCCCCCGTCGTCCGGCCCGCGCGCCCCGAGGACCTGCCCCGCCTGGTCGAGCTCATGCGCGAGCACATGGTCTACGAGAGGTCCGCGCCCCGCACGGACGGTCTCGCCGGCCGGCTCGGCGCGCAGCTGTTCGCCGACGGCTCCCGCCTGTGGGTGCTGCTGGCGCAGACCCCCGGGGGCGAGGTGGCCGGGTACGCCGCCTGCTCGGCCGAGTTCTCCTTCTGGGAGGCCCGCGACCACCTCCACATGGACTGCCTCTACCTGGCCGAGGAGGCCCGCGGACACGGCCTCGGAGCTGCCCTGATGGACGGGGTGGCCGCGCTCGCCCGGGAGCGGGGCCTCGGCCACGTCGAATGGCAGACGCCCGACTGGAACGAGGGCGCGATCCGCTTCTACGACCGGCTCGGGGCCACCGGCAAGCCGAAGCTCCGGTACGCCCTGCCGGTGGAGTAGGCCGCGCCGGCCGCCCCCGCTCATCGCTCCCGCTCATCGCCCCCGCGCCTACCGGCCTGCCGCCACGAGCCGGTCGTAGGCGGCCAGGACCACCCGGGACTGGTGCTCCACCTGGGTGGCCACCGGGACCCACCGCGCCTGGAAGCGGTCCGCGAACTCCTCGCACCATCCCGTGACGAGCCGGTCCACGGCCGGCGCCGACGGCTGCCCCTGGGCGCGCAGCACCCGGAGCAGCATCGCCGCGGCGCGCAGCGAGAGCCGCCGGCCGAAGGCGTCGATGCTCCCGATGTACGCGGCGGTCGCCTCGGCGGGGGCTCCGGGTCCCGTCCACTCGGCGGTGATCCGGGGGATCAGCGCGAGCGTCCAGTCCACCGCGCGCAGCAGGGCCGCGGCGCCCGGATCCGTACCGCCGCCCGCGCCCTCCCGCAGGGCCGCCACCCGCGCGGCGTCGGCGGTGAGCCGGCCGGCCAGGAGGCGCAGGGCGGCGCGGGGGTCGGGGTGCGGGGCCGGATCGTCCACCAGGTCCGATGCCCACATGGGGACTTCGACGATCGCGGTCGTGCCGGAGTGGCGGTGGGCGTGGTACCAGGTGCTCAGCCGGGTGTCCTCGGGATGGAACGGCCCGTCGGCGGTGGCCCCGGGCTCGGGCATCACGAAGATCCCCGCCCCCGGTGAGGGCCAGCCCGAGGCGTCGGAGGCGCTGGTCTCGACCGGAATGTGCAGCTCGGCGGCCGATTTGCCGAAGGGCTCGGCGAGCCCGGGTATGTCCCGGGTCAGCTGCACCCAGGAGCCGCCGAGATCGGTGCCGTGCAGGGAGACCTGGAGGGCGGGGCGGAGCTCGTCGATGAGCCGGGTCAGGGCGAGGGTCTCGGGCGGCAGGCGGTCCGGGGGCAGTAAGGACGGCGCCCACTCCGGCTGTTCGGGGCCGGGCGGCCGGAAGAAGTTCCGGTGGTAGTCGAGCAGGGAGTACGGGCGCGGTGTGCGGTGCAGGGCCGCGCCGTCGGGGTCGGCACAGAGCAGGAAGTGCCACGCCGTCCCGGCGGCGGGTACCCGGATCAGGTGCCGGGCGAGCGCGAGGGCGGTGGCCCCGCCGACGGGCTCGTTGGCGTGGGCGCCGGCGACGACGAGCACGTTCGCGGCGGCCGGTGCCGGTGCCGGGGCCGGGGCCGCGGTCTGGGCCGCGGCCTGGGCGGCGGTCCCGGTCGCCCCCGTGGCGCCCACGGAGAGCAGCCACAGGGGCTCCCCGGCCCGGGACGCGCCGATCTGGCGCAGCCGGGCCAGGGCCGGGTGTTCATCGGCCAGGCCGCGTGCGGCCAGAGCCAGTTCGTGGGGAGTGGGGTAGCACATGTCACGGATGAGGGTCACAGACGGTCCCATTCCCGCCCTGCGCGTGCCCTAGTGCTGTGACCGGGAAGTTTGCCGATCGGCCCCGGGTCAGCCCGTGACCTTGACGATGGCCACCGTGCTGTTGCCGGCGAGGTGGGTGGCGTCGGCGTCGACGAAGCGGATGAGCCACTGGCCGCTGGTCTGCGCGGTGAACTTCTGGCTCACGGCTCCGTCGGCCCCGGAGACGGAGGTTCCCATCTCCTGGTACGGGGAGGTGGGCGTGGGCCGGAAGTAGTAGCGGACCTTCTTGCCGGGATAGGCCACGTACCCCTTGGCGGGGTCGTAGGTCTGCAGAACTCCGGTGATGGTCAGCTGCTGTCCCTTGGCCACGGGGCGCGGGGTGAAACTCGCGGTGGAGAAGCGGGTCTTGGTGCGCGTCTGGAGGATCACCCGGGTGCCGGTGCCGGGAGCGATGTTGGTGGTGCCCGGGGTGTACACCCGCCACTTGTCGGGAGCGTCCAGGTAAGCGGGCCCGCCGACCGTCACGTTGAACGTCTTGTTGTAGGGCACCGCGAAGGACTGCGCGGTGACCCAGCGGCCGGACCACGACTCCTGGTACTGGATCTCGACGGGCGCCTGCTGGCTGGTGATGCCGTCGACGAGGACCTTGCCGCTGATGGTCAGCTTGCCGTACTTGGTGGTGGAGACCAGCTTCTCCTCGACGACCTTGGTCGTGTGGGTGATCTTGGCGACGGTAGCGGTGCGCGTGCCGCCCCCCGTCAGCCAGATGTCGTTGACGCTCACGTTCCAGGTGCCGGTCCTCTGGATCGTGGGCGCGTACGTGAAGGCGCCGTCGGCACCCGCGGTGACGGGTGCGCGATAGGCGTCCTTCACGTTCTCCTGGATGACCACGTGCCCGCCGTTCACGGGCTTGACCGTGCCGTCGGCCGCACGGCGGGCGAGCTTGCCGCGCAGGTTCACCGCGGTCCCGTACCGCACCGTGAGGGGCCCCGGGGTGGAGAGGGTGAGCACGGCCTCCTGGGGCTTGGTCCGGACCGGGACCGTCAGGATCTTCTCGGTGTCCCCGCTCAGCAGTTTCACGGTGAGGGACAGGCTGGTCTCGTTGCCGCGGGCGGCGACGGAGGCGGTGAACCGCCCCTGGGCGTCGGACACGGCATCGGCCGTGCCCTGCCCGAGCGAGGTACGGACGGCCGCACCGGCCAGCGGCTCGCGCTTGCCGGTGCGCGGGTGGACCGCGGTGACCGAGCCGGTGACCTTGGTGTCGAGGTCGTCCAGGGTGAACTCGGTCTGGCTGGAGCTCGCCTGGAACCGGGCGTCGAGCGCGTAGGTGAACCGTCCGGCGTTGGGGCGGCTCACTTCCTTGCCGTCACGGTCCTTGGCGTACACGTCGAGTTCGTAGTCCCCCATCTCGTCGAGGACGAGCGGCTGGTCGTCGCCCTGGTACCACGCGCTGTCGTCCTCTATCTCGGACGTGCCCATGTCGTCGAAGTAGTTCGTGAGGCGGTCGACCACGGCGACGACCTTGGCGGTGCCCGCCCGGCGCACCTCGACCCGGACCGGGGTCGGGGCCGAGGAGTGGATCTGCTGGGAAGAGGTGAAGACGATGAACCGGTTGTCCTCGTCCACGCTGATGCCGGCAGCCGGCACCGTGGTCTCCAGGCTCTTCGCCCCCGTGTCCGCCGCCAGCGGAGCCCGCAGCTCGGCCGGCACGGCCGCCGGGGAGGAGACCCCCAGGGGGCCGGGGGGCGCGGCGATCGCGGCAGGTGCCACCACCGCGCCCATGGAGGAGAGCACGACCGCCGTGCCGACGGCCGTCATGGTCCTCTTGAATCTGTTCACTGAATTTCCCCCGCATCACATGTCACCGGTTGCACGGGGGGTGGACCCACGACCGGCCCCGGAGGTTGTACGGGAAGAAGGGCCGATCCTGCTGGTCACACCGGGTCCGCGTCCTCCCTGAGCAGGACCGCCACCGGCGAGGCACCGCCGAGGAGCGCGGCGAGCGGCACCTCGCCCTCGTACGGGGCTTCGGGCGCGCCGTGCGCGGGCCCGAGGAGCGCCAGCCGCCGCCAGCGCCCGGGCGGCAGCGGCAGGGCCGTGTTCCGCCAGCCGCCCGCTCCGGCGAGCCGGTGCGACAGCCGGGTGGCCACCGCCACCAGCCCGGCCGAGCGGGCGAAGGCCACGCAGTGCTCGGCCGCCGGGCCCCGGGCGAGCAGCGGGGCGTAGCCGGCGAACAGTCCGGGCTCGCTCCGGCGCAGCCGCAGCAGGGCGGCGGTGAGGGCGAGCTTCTCCTCGGCCGTCCCGGACGGCGCGGCGCCCGCGTCCAGCCGGGCCAGGGCCTCCCGGGGGAAGACGGCGGGCCGCCGGTTGTCGGGGTCGACCAGGGCCCGGTACTCCGTCTCCGCGCCCTGGTAGACCTCCGGGACCCCGGGCACGGCCAGGTGCAGCAGCGCCGCGCCGAGCAGGTTGGCCCGGGCCGCCGCCGCCAGGGGTCCGGAGGGCTCCGGTGCGGCCGCCGGGAGGTACCCCGGGACCGTGGCCTCGTACGCGGGGTCCTGCTCGGTCCACGTGGTGTGCAGGGCGGCTTCGCGGACGGCCTTCAGCAGGGCCTCGGAGAGGCGTTCGCGGCGCTCGCCGGGGGAGCCGTCGGCCCCGAGTCCGAAAGCCGTCTGCCAGGCCACCCAGGCGAGTTGGGGATCCGCCCCGGCCGGTTCGGGTACGGAGTCGGGGTCCTGCGAGAGCGCCGAGATCCGGGCCCGGACGTCCGCGCTGCGCTTCGTGTCGTGCGTGGTCAGCACCGTCCCGGAGCGGGGCCACAGCCGCTCCCGTTCGGCGCAGTACGCGTGGAACTCCGCCACCGTGACCGCCGGAGCCCCCGGATCCCCGCCCACCTCCGTGGCCGACAGCAGCGGGGCGTACCGGTAGAAGGCCCTGTCCTCCAGGGACTTGGCGCGCAGCGCGGCCGAGGTCTGGGCGAAGCGGGCCGCGAAGGCCGGTTCCCGCAGCAGTAGTTCGCGTACGCCGGCCACCGGAGCCGCGCCGGCCTCCGCGGCGGCCCGCTCCAGGGCCTCGGGCGAGAGCTCCGGGTCACCGGGGTAGGGCCGGTAGACCGGGTAGGCGATGAGCAACTCGCGCACGGCAAGCGCCAGTTCCGGGCCGGCCAGGCGCTCCAGGGTGGCCAGCTCGGCGGCCAGGTCGCCGGTCAGGACCTCCCGGGCGCCCGCCGCGGCCGTCCGCTCCCACCGGGGCTGCCCGGTCGCCCCGCGGAACCGGGCGTCGAGCCGCGCGGCCCCGGCCGGGTCGGTCAGCACCCCGTCCACCCGGTACAGCGCCTCGTACCCGGTGGTCCCGGCCACCGGCCAGCCGGGAGCCAGCCGCTCCTCACGGGCCAGGATCTTTTCCACCACCACCCAGCAGTCCGCGCCCACGGCTTCCCGCAGCCGCCGCAGGTACCCGGCGGGATCGGCCAGGCCGTCCACGTGGTCGATCCGCAGCCCCTCCACGACCCCGTCCCGGACCAGCTCCAGCACCTTGGCGTGCGTGACGGCGAACACCTCGGGGTCCTCGACGCGCACCCCGATCAGCTCCGAAATGGTGAAGAAGCGGCGGTAGTTGAGCCCGGTCCTGGCCTCGCGCCAGCATGCGGGCCGGTACCACTGGGCGGCGAGCAGCGCCGCCGGTTCCAGCCCGGCCGTGCCCTCCCGGAGCGGGAACTCCAGCTCCCCGATCCGCAGGACGGCCCGGTCGCCTCCGCCTCCGGCCTCCGTGGGCTCCCCGGCCTCCTCGGCCTCCCCGGCCTCCGCGGCCTTCCCGACCTCGATGGATCCCGGGTCCAGCGGCTCGGCGAGCACGGGCAGCAGGAGCTGCCCCCCGCCCGCCTCCCAGTCGATGTCGAACCAGCGCGCGTACGGCGAGCCGGGACCCTCCCGGGCCACCTCCCACAGGGGCCGGTTGAGGCGGAGCGGCGCCGGCAGCGCCATGTGGTTCGGCACGATGTCGAGCACCAGTGCGAGCCCGTGCGAACGGGCCTCGGCGGCCAGGGCGCGCAGGCCGTCCTCGCCGCCCAGCTCCGTCCGGACCCGGGTGTGGTCGGTGACGTCGTACCCGTGCGTGGAGCCGGGCACCGCCTCCAGCACGGGGGACAGGTGCAGGTGGGTCACGCCGAGGGAGGCGAGGTACGGCACGACGGCCCGCGCGTGCCCGAAGGTGAACTCGGGCCGCAGCTGGAGACGGTAGGTCGACGCCGGGGTGACGGCCGGTGGTACATCGGTTTCCGGCCGGTTGAACTCGGGACTGGGGCGACCGGTGCGCGGGGGCAGGCTCATGAGAACGTACGTACCCAGGATGCGGGATTCCGTGCCATGACCCAATGCATCCGGGTGACTGCGCCGGGTTAACGTTGCTCAAGTGTTTGGAACCGTCAACACCTATCGAAAAGTCATCGCCCTGACCGGGCCCCTACTCCCGCTCATTTCCTTCTTCGCCCGACTGCCCGTCGCGATGTCGCAGTTCGGCAGCGTCCTGCTGGTCGCCGAGACCAGCGGCTCCCTCGCCACCGCGGGCATAGTCGGCGGCACCCTCTCCGCCGGACAGGTGGTCTTCGGACCCGTCCTGGGCCGGCTCGCCGACCGTCACGGGCAGCGTCCCGTCGTCCTGACGGCCGCCGCGGTCAACGCGGTGGCGACCGCCGCCCTGGTGGCCGGGGCGCTCTCCGACCTCGCCACCGTCCCGCTCGCCGCGATCGGCGCCGTCACCGGGGCCTCCGTCCCGCTGATCGGACCGCTCGCCCGCACCCGCTCCGTGGCCCTGGCCCACCGTGCCAAGTCCGACGAGAGCGTCGTGGGCGCCATCCACTCCCTCGAAGGCACCCTGGACGAGGTTTCCTTCGTCTTCGGACCCGCCCTCGTGGGCCTGGCCACCCTCGTCCTGCACCCGGCCGTCGCCCTCGGCGGCGCCGCCGCGCTCGTCGCGGTCTTCGGCAGCCTCTACGCACTGCACCCGACCGCCGCCGTCACGGCCGGAGTGCCCGCGGGAGTCCGCCGGGAGAAGGAGCGCTCGCGGGTCCGCCCGCCGCGCGTGGTCTTCGCCGTACGGGGCTCCCTCGCGCTCCAGGGCGCCATGTTCGGCTCCTGCCAGGCCGGAATCGCCGCCCTCACCGCACAGTTGGGCGTCCCCGGCCAGGCCGGCATCGTGTACGCGGCCATGGGCGTGGTCAGCGCCGCCGTCGGGCTCTCGCTCGGCGCGCTGCCCGCCCGCTTCGGGCTGCGGCTGCGCTGGCGGTGGGCCACGGCCGCCGCGCTGGTGCTCTCCGTACCGCTGCTCTTCACGGAGACGCTGTGGCCGCTGTACGCGGTCGTCACCGTGCTCGGAGCCGCCTACGCCCCGCACCTGATCACCGCCTTCGCCATCACCGAGCGCGCGGTCGAGCCGTGCCGGCTCGCCGAGTCGATGGCCTTCGCCGCCAGCTCCCTCGTCGCCGGGCAGGCCGCCTCGCTCGCCGTCTCCGGGCGGCTCGCCGAGGCGTACGGGCCCTCCGCCGCCTTCGCGGTGGCCGTGGGGGCGGCCGCCCTGTGCCTGGTCCTGGCCCTGGCCACCCGGGTGCCGTCGGCCCGGACGCACGCGCCGGTGGCAGCCGGCGGCGGCGCCCGTCCGGACGTCCTCCTGGAGGGCGCCGCCTACGCCGGTCAATGAAGCGGCGCCTATGCCGGGCGCTGAAGCACCACCAGACACCGTCCTGTCAGTGTCACCCGGTCCCCGGCCGCGTACTGCGGCCCGGTACCGGGTGCCAGCACCTCCGGCCGCGCCGTGTCCACGACCAGCCGCCACTGCGCTCCGTGCCCGGCCGGGACGGTGAAGTCCTGGGCCTCCGCACCGGCGTTGAACATCAGCAGGAACGAGTCGTCGGTGATCCGCTCCCCACGGGTGCCGGGCTCCGAGATGGCCTCCCCGTTCAGGAACACCGCCAGCGCCCGCGCGTGCTGCGCCTGCCAGTCCCGGGCCCGCATCTCCTCGCCGTGCGGGGTGAACCAGGCGATGTCCGAGAGCTCGTCGTGCGTCCCCTCCACCGGCCGCCCGTGGAAGAAGCGCCGCCGCCGGAACACCGGGTGCTCGCGCCGGAGCCGGACCATCTCCCGGGTGAACTCCAGCAGGGCGGGCGCCGGTTTGCCGGGCTCCGGCCAAGTCACCCACGACAGGTCGTTGTCCTGGCAGTAGGCGTTGTTGTTGCCGCCCTGAGTGCGTGCGAACTCGTCCCCGTGACTGATCATCGGCACGCCCTGCGACAGCATCAGCGTGGCGATGAAGTTGCGCATCTGCCGCTCGCGCAGCTCCCCGATCTCCGGATCCTCCGTCGGGCCCTCCACCCCGCAGTTCCAGGACCGGTTGTGGGTCTCGCCGTCCCGATTGCCCTCGCGGTTGGCCTCGTTGTGCTTCTCGTTGTAGGAGACCAGGTCGTTCAGGGTGAAACCGTCGTGGCAGGTGGTGAAGTTGATCGAGGCCGACGGCCGTCGCCCGTCGTCCTGGTAGAGGTCCGAGGAGCCCGTCAGCCGTCCCGCGAACTCCGCGAGCGTGCGCGGCTGCCCGCGCCACAAGTCCCGTACGGTGTCCCGGTACTTGCCGTTCCACTCGGTCCACAGCGGCGGGAAGTTGCCCACCTGGTAGCCGCCCTCGCCCAGGTCCCACGGCTCCGCGATCAGCTTGACCTGGCTGACCACCGGGTCCTGCTGGACCAGGTCGAAGAACGAGGACAGCCGGTCCACCTCGTGGAACTGGCGGGCCAGCGTGGCCGCCAGGTCGAAGCGGAAACCGTCCACGTGCATCTCGGTGACCCAGTAGCGCAGCGAGTCCATGATCAGCTGGAGCACGTGCGGGGAGCGCATCAGCAGCGAGTTCCCGGTGCCCGTGGTGTCCATGTAGTGCCGGGGATCGTCCGCGAGCCGGTAGTACGAGGCGTTGTCCAGTCCCCGGAAGGACAGGGTCGGGCCCAGGTGGTTCCCCTCGGCGGTGTGGTTGTAGACCACGTCGAGGATCACCTCGATGCCGGCCTCGTGCAGGGCCCGGACGGCCGACTTGAACTCCAGCACCTGCTGGCCGCGGTCGCCCGAGGCATAGCGGTTGTGCGGGGCGAAGAAGCCGATGGTGTTGTAGCCCCAGTAGTTGCTGAGCCCGTCGTCCACGAGGCGGTGGTCGTTGACGAACTGGTGCACCGGCATGAGCTCCAGCGCCGTCACCCCGAGCTTGGTCAGGTGCCCGATGACCGCCGGGTGCGCGAGCGCCCCGTACGTGCCGCGCAGCTCCTCGGGGAGGTCCGGGTGACGCATGGTCAGGCCCTTCACGTGGGCCTCGTAGAGCACGGTGTGGTGGTACTCGTGGCGCGGCGGCCGGTCGTTGGCCCAGTCGAAGTAGGGGTTGACCACGACCGAACTCATGCTCTTGGGCGCGGAGTCCAGGTCGTTGCGGGAGTCGGGGCGGCCGAAGTGGTAGCCGTACACCTCCTCGCCCCAGTCCACGCTGCCCGCGATGGCCCGCGCGTACGGGTCCAGGAGCAGCTTCGCCGCGTTGCAGCGCCGGCCGCGCTCGGGCTCGTAGGGGCCGTGCACCCGGAACCCGTAGCGCTGACCGGGCATGATGCCCGGCAAGTAGGCGTGCCGGACGAAGGCATCGGTCTCGCGCAGTTCGATCGCGGTTTCCGAACCGTCGTCGTGCAGCAAGCACAGTTCGATGCGTCGGGCGGCCTCCGAATAGACCGCGAAGTTGGTGCCGGCGCCGTCATACGTGGCACCCAGCGGATACGCCTGTCCCGGCCAGACCTGCATAGAAAACGACTCTTCCCCTCAGTGTCGGGCTGATCCGGCGTGGACCACGTCACTGGCAGATCTTCCCCGAAACAGGGCTTCCACGCGGGGACTTGGAAGGGTCCTACCGGGTGACCCGGAGAGCTGATAAGAGGTTCGGCCGACCTTGGGAAGATCCGATCGTCGGCAGAGCGGATAATGGGCCAACGGACGGACCGGGTACGGACCGTGATCCCGCGTCGGGCCGCAGGGGCACGCATCGGGCTGCAGGGGGCCGCACGCGCGGAGTACCCTTCCGTGATCACTGGAGACGGGCGTCCAGACGCAGGAGGCGGTGCACGGGTGAGCTCGGGAGGTCTGGAGCTGCCCCCTGGTGACGGCGGTCACGAGGGCGGCCCGGCGGACGCCGCGGCCGGGGCGGCCGGCGGGATTCCCGCCGGGGCCGTGTCGCTGGCCCCGCAGGAAGCCGGCGGGACCGGGAAGGCGCAGGCGGGAGCCGGTGCCGAGCTGGACTGGGGCGCGGACGCCTGGAGCGAGGTCCGGACCCGGGCCCAGCGCGCCGGTCGGGCGTACATCTGGCTGAACCTGATCGAACAGCGGCTGCGCTCCGTGGTCGGAGCGGTGCTCCGGCCGGTCTACGAGCCCGTGCACGGCGGGGACGACTGGGTGGTGGCCGCCGCGGGTCCCGCGGGCCAGGAGTGGGTGCAGCGCGCGGTCGCCGTGCGCGAGGTCAGCCGCCGCAAGGGCTACCTGCTGGACTCCGCCGACGACAACGTGCTGAGCTTCCTCACCCTGCCGCAGCTGCGCGAGCTGATGGTCCAGCACTGGCCCTGCTTCGAGCCCTACTTCGACGACCGGCGCGAGATCGAGCAGGCGCTGGACGAGCTGGAGGTCACCCGCAACGTCGTCTCCCGCAACCGGGCCCTGTCCCGGCCGGTCCTGGAACAGGCCGAGCGGGCGTCGGCGCGGCTGCTGGAGGTACTGGGCGGCGGCGCGGGCTCGCCGGCGGCGGACCGGCTGCCCATCGACGCCGTCGAGGACCTGGTCGGCGACCGGTACGCGGACGTCATCTCCGTCCACCCGGACCGGGTGCGCCTCCAGCGCCAGCTCCCGGCGGAGGACCTCTTCGGCGGGGCGCGGCGGCTCGACGCCATCGGCATCGGGCTCAACCTGCTGGTCCAGAACTTCTCGGGCCGAAGACTGGTACGCCTCGCGGAGGCCGGCTGCCGGGTGCGGCTCCTGTTCCTGAACCCGGCGAGCAGCGCGGTCAAGCGGCGCGAGCGGGAGCTCGGTCTGCGCAAGGGCGAGCTGAGCCGCTCGGTGGAGATGAACATCCTGCACGTGCGGCGGGTGCGGGCGGGCCTGCGCGACCCCTCGCGCTTCGAGATCCACGTCTTCGACGAGACCCCGCGCTTCACCGCGTATTTGGTGGAGGGCGAGTCCTCGGGCATCGCGGTGGTCCAGTCGTACCTGCGCCGGGCCCGGGGCATGGAGGCGCCGGTCCTGGTCCTGCGGGGCGGCGGCCGGGCCGGCCAGGTGCGACCCGGTCACGAGCACGGGCTGTTCCCGACCTACCGCGAGGAATTCGAGTCCATCTGGCAGGACTCCCGCCCGGTGTCGTGAGCGGGGGCGGATGCGGGGGGCGGACCCGGTTCCGGGGTTGTCAGTGGCCCGTGTCAGGCTGAAAGCCGTTGACGTAGAGGGACGGGTACGGGGGGCACGTGATGGGGGACTGGGCGGGGGACTGGATGGGGGACTGGCACGGCGGGCCGATGGTGGCCTTCGATCTGGAGACCACGGGCACCGACACCGAGTCCGACCGGATCGTGACGGCGGCCGTCATCGCGGTCGGGCCGGACGGGCAGGTGGCCCGGGAGCGGACGTGGCTGGTCGACCCGGGCGTGCCCATCCCGGAGCAGGCCTCGGCCATCCACGGGATCTCCACGGACCACGCCCGCACGCGGGGGATGGCGGCGGCCCCGGCGATCGAGGAAATAACCCGGACGCTCGTGGAGGCGCTGAGCTCGGGAACCCCGCTGGTGGTGATGAACGCGCGGTACGACCTGACCCTGCTGGACCGCGAGTGCCGCCGGCACGGGATCCGGCCGCTGGGCGAGCGCTGGTCCGGGCAGACCGTGCCGCCCGTCATCGACCCGCTGGTGCTCGACAAGCACGCGGACCGCTACCGCAAGGGCCGGCGGACCCTCCAGGCCCTGTGCGAGCACTACGGGGTGAGCCTGGAAGCGGCGCACGACGCGGGCGCGGACGCGCTGGCGGCGGCCCGCGCCGCGCGGCGAATGGGAGCCGTGCACGCGGCCATAGGGACGGTCGCCCTGGCGGACCTGCACGAGCTGCAGATCCGCGCGGCGGCCGAGCAGGCGGCCTCGCTGCAGAGCTACCTGCGGCGCACCTCGGACCCCGAGGCGATAGTCGAGCGGGCCTGGCCCGTCGTGCCGTACCGCGTCTGAGGGTGGCTAGCGCAGCAGCCAGTCCCGGGTGTGCTCCATGACCTCGGGGCGGGTGCGGGGGCCGTGGTCGGCGGCGATGAGGTAATTGCCGATCCGCAGCGAGTAGACGATCATGCAGCGGACCTCGACGTCGTCCTCGTCGGGGCAGAACGCGCCGAACAGCGACCGCAGGTAGTCCATGCGGCGGTTGTCCACGCGCCGCAGCCGCTCCGCGACGGACTCGTCGCGCCTCGCCCACTCGCGGACCGCGAGGTCGGTCGCCACGCCCCGGGCCGGGGTGTCGGCGGCGCCGGCGATCGCGAACAGCCGCTTCAGCCTGGCCCTGGGGTCTCCGCCCGCGCCCTCGACCTGCTCGATGACGGCCTCGGCGGCCTCGCGCTCCCACGTGTCGAGCATCTCGGTGAGGAGGGTGTCCCGGTTGCCGAAGTGCCCGTAGAAGCCGCCCTTGCTCACGCCGAGGGCCTGCGCGAGCGGTTCGATCCGGACGGCTTCCGGGCCTCCGGCGGCGAGCGCGCGCAGCCCTTCCTCGATCCAGTTGCGGCGTGGCGTGCGGGTCGCGCCCACGTGTCGCCTCCCTCGGGTGAACCCGATCTATACGGTGCCGTATAGATCGGTGCTAGTCTTTTCTATACGGCATCGTATAGATCGGGGCTCGCTCATGAGACTGCCCAGAACGGCGCACACCGACCGCCCCTGGCGGATCCACGAGATCGCCGGCGACTTCCGGGTCGAGGACGTGTGGGAGCTCCCGACGCCGGGCGGCCCCGACGACCTCGCACGGTTCGTGGAGCAGTTCGAGAAGGGCTTCGGGCAGCAGGGAGCCTCCCCGGTGGTGCGCGCGCTCTTCGCGGCCCGCTGGAAGCTGGGCGCGCTGTTCGGCTGGGACAAGCCCGCCGACGGCCTCGGCGGCCGGGTGCCGAGCCTGCGGGACCGGCTCCCCGAGGACCTCCGGGGCAGCTCCCGGGGGCCGGGAACCGGCGCCTCCTCCTTCAGCACCGTCTACCAGACGCACGACGAGTGGGTGCTGGAGACCGCCAACCGGACCGTGCACGGGATCCTGCACATCGGCTGGGTCCCGGACGAGGACGGAGCGGGCGGCCACCACGGCCGCATGGCCGTCCTGGTCAAGCCGAACGGACTCCTCGGCGCCGCCTACATGGTCGCCATCAAGCCCTTCCGCCACCTCGGGGTCTACCCGGCGATGCTGCGCGGCATCGGCCGCACCTGGCAGGCCGGTACGGACTCCGACGCGCCGGCCTGACGGGGTCAGGGTCCCGGCCAGCGGTCGCGGTACACGACGTGGAGGCCGCTGCCGCCGTCGGCGACGAGGCCGTCGCCCGGTCCCATTCGGGCGCAGTAGTGCGGGTGGTCGGGGTGGGCGTGGGCGTAACCCGGCCCCTGGTGGGCCACGTCGGCGAAGAGCCACGAGGTGTCGGCGAACAGGGTGGCGCTGCCCGTCATGAACAGCGTCCCGGCGTGGACGCGCTGGTGGAAGCGGTCTCGGTTCTCCCGGTGGTGCCGCTCCGGCCGGTGGTCGACGTTGCGATCGGCCGAAGGCGGTCCGGGCAGGTCCGCGGTCTGCGGCCGGCCCGGGCCCAGCCGGGCGCGGAGCTCCTTCCAGCGCGCGGGGGCGAACTGCAGCGAGTGGTGCAGGAGGACCAGGTCGAGGCCCGGTTCCCCGGTGTCGGGGTCGGTGCGCCGCAGCGGTATGTGCACCAGCGAGCGCGGGGAGGTGGCGGCGAGGGACCACAGCCCGGCGACGAGCTGTGCGGCCTGCTGGTCGACCTGGGCGTCCACGTACCAGCGGCCGGGCGACAGCACCGCACGCGCCGGCGGCCGGGCCGGGCGGATCACCTTGAACTCCGCCGGGCCGAGCCGGGCGCGGTGGATGGAGAGGGGCAGTTTCATATGCGGGAAGTGATACGCCACCCCTAGAACGGGTGCCAGCGGATTTCCGGGTCGTCCTCGCGGAGGGAGGCCACGCGGCGGCGGAACTCCGCCAGGGCCTTGGGGTTGGCCGGGGCGTGCTGGGAGACCCAGGCGCAGCTGGCCGTTTCGCGGGCGCCGCGCAGGATCGCGCAGCCCTTCCAGTCGCGCACGTCCCAGCCGTACGCCGCCGTGAACTCCTCGTACGAGGAGTAGGGCAGGCCGTACCGGTCGCGGGAGAGGGCCATCACCACCAGGTCGTGTTCGCGCAGGTCGGCGGAGACCGTCTCCAGGTCGACGAGCACCGGCCCGGCCGGGCCCACGTGGACGTTGCGGGGCAGCGCGTCGCCGTGGATCGGGCCCGGCTCCAGGTGCGGGGTGAGGGCGGCGACCTGGGCGGCGTATCCGTCGCGGCGGGCCCGCAGGTAGGCGGCGTCCGCCGGGTCGATCGCGCCTTCCGCCAGGCGCAGCCAGCGCTCCACCCCGCCGAGCAGGTCGCGCGGCGGCAGGGCGAAGGGGGGCGCCGGCAGGGCGTGGATCCGCCGCAGCAGCGCCGCGAGGTCCGCCGGGCCGGCCGGGCGGACCGCGTCGGGGAGCCGGTGCCACAGCGTCACCGGGTGCCCGTCCACCAGCCGCGGCCGCGGTTCGGCCGCGCGGACCGCGGGGACCCCGGACTCCGCGAGCCAGCCCGCCACCTTCAGCTCCAGCTCGGCGCGCGGCAGCAGCGCCGCCTCCCGGCCGACCTTGGCGACCAGGCCGTCGTCGAGCGCGAAGACGGCGTTCTCGCCGAGGGCCAGCAGCCGGGGAGCGGGCGACCCCGCCCGCGTCAGGCCCGCCGCCGTCAGGGCCTCCCGGGCCCGTGCCTCGTCCATGCCGTCTCCGCAGTCCGCAGTACGTCCGTTTCCCCGGGTGCCCCGGGCGCCACCGGGGTCGTACCCGGGGGCTCATGACCGGACAAGTTTCGCATCCGGAGCGCGGGGACCCGGCATCTCTCCCCGCCCCACCCACGCATACAGGTTGCACGAGACGTCTCGTCTCGTTATCTTCGATGCATGACCACGACCGCGCAGCCCGCCCACATCGCCATGTTCTCCATCGCCGCCGCCGGCCACGTGAACCCGAGCATCGAAGTGATCCGCGAGCTGGTCGCCCGCGGCCACCGCGTCAGCTACGCCATCCCCGCCGCGTACGCGGACAAGATCGCCGAGACGGGCGCCACCCCGGTGATCTGGAACTCCACCCTCCCCACCGATGAGGACCCCGACGCGTGGGGCACCCAACTCATCGACAACATCGAGCCCTTCCTCGCCGACGCGGTCCAGGCCCTCCCGCAGCTCGCGGCCGCCTTCGAGGGCGACGAGCCGGACCTCGTCCTCCACGACATCACCGCCTACCCGGCGATCGTCCTCGCACGGCGCTGGGGCGTCCCCGCGGTGTCCCTCTCCCCGACCCTGGTCGCCTGGACCGGCTACGAGGAGGAGGTCGCCGAGCCGATGTTCGCCGAACTGCGCGCCTCCGGGCGCGGGAAGGCGTACTACGCCCGGTTCCGGGCCTGGCTCGACGAGAACGGCATCGACGAGGACAGCGACCGGTTCGTCGGCCGCCCCCGCCGCAGCGTCGTCCTCATGCCGCGCGCCCTGCAGCCGAACGCCGACCGGGTCGACGAGGCCGTGTACACCTTCGTCGGCGCCTGCCAGGGCGACCGCAGCGCCACCCAGGGCACCTGGACGCGCCCCGCCGGCGCCGAGGGGAAGAAGGTCCTTCTGGTCTCCTTCGGATCCACCTTCACCAAGCAGCCGGCCTTCTACCGGGCCTGTACGGAGGCCTTCGGGGACCTGCCCGACTGGCACGTCGTGCTCCAGATCGGCAGGTTCACCGACGAGGCCGAGCTCGGCGAGATCCCCGCCAACGTCGAAGTCCACCGCTGGGTTCCCCAGTTGGACATCCTGCGCCAGGCCGATGCCTTCATCACCCACGCGGGCACGGGCGGCTGCCAGGAAGGGCTGGCCACCGGCACCCCGATGGTCGCGGTCCCGCAGGCCGTCGACCAGTTCGGCAACGCCGACATGCTGGCCGGCCTCGGCGTCGCCCGGCACGTCCCGATGGCCGGGGCCGACGCCACGACCCTGCGCAAGGCCGTCCTCGCCCTGGTCGCCGACCCGGACGTGGCCGCCCGCGCCGACCGGATCCGCCGCGAGATGGCGACGGAGGGCGGCACCCGACAGGCGGCCGACCTGATCGAGGCCGAACTGATCGGAGCCGGCCTGACCGGGGCCGACCTGACCGGGGCCGAACTGATCGACGCCGAACTGCCCGGCCGACCCGGGGCTTGAGTCTCCGGCAGGGGGAGACCCGAAGATGGGGAGATGAACGGCCACACGCTCCACTCGATCGGCGAGCTGGCCCGGCGAACCGGTACCACGGTCAAGACCGTCCGGTTCTACTCCGACTGCGGGCTCGTACCGCCCACCCACCGGAGTCCGGCCGGCTACCGCCTCTACGACGACGGCGCCGTCGCACGCATGGACCTCGTACGGACCCTGCGCGACCTGGGACTGGACCTCGCCGCCATCCGGCAGGTCATGGACCGGGAGCGCGGGCTGCCGGAAGTCGCCGCGGCGCAGGCGGAGGCGCTGGACGTGCAGATACGCGTCCTGCGGCTGCGGCGCGCGGTGCTGACCGCCGTGGCGCGCCGTGGAGCCGACCCCGAGGAGACGAATCTGATGCACAGACTGGCGAAGCTCTCCGAAGCGGAACGCCAACGGCTGGTCGGCGACTTCCTCGACAGCGCCTTCGGCGGCGTGGGAACCGACTCCGTGTTCGCGGGGGTCATGTGCTCCATGACCCCGCACCTGCCGGACGACCCCGATGCGGAACAGATCCACGCGTGGGTGGAGCTGGCCGAGCTGGCCGAGGACCCGGAGTTCCGCGCTCATGTACGGCACCTGGTCGAGGACCTGGCCGCCGGACACCTCCGGGACGCTCCACCGCGCCCACACGACGACGTGGCCGCGATCGTCCGCGACGTGGTCGCCCCGGCCGTGGCGGCCGGCATCGATCCGGCCTCACCCGGGGCCGATCCGATCGTTGCGGACCTGACGGCCCGCGCCGCACATCTCCTCGACCGCGGGGACCCCGCCGAGTCCCGGGGGCGGCTCCTGGCCCGGCTGGAACGCGTCAACGACCCGCGCAGGGAGCGGTACTTCGCCCTGCTCGCGGTGATCAACGGCTGGCCCCGGCCGGAGAGCCTCCAGCCGGTCCTCGACTGGTCCGTCCGCGCACTGCGCGCTCGGATCCGGGCCGAGACGCCGCCACGTACGATTCGATCATGAACGCTCCCGTCACCCTCCGTGCGGTCGCGACGGCCACCGCTCCCGCTCTCGTCCTCCGTCCCTGGTGCGCGCACGACGTCGCCGCGCTGGTCGAGGCGTACCGGGACCCGGATCTGCGGCGCTGGGCGAGCCCTTCCGTGCAGAGTGCGGACGAGGGGCTGCGGTGGGTGCGGGACCGGGAGCGGGACTGGGCAGCGGGCACCCGGCTCGCCTTCGCCGTCCTGGAGGAGGGCCCCGAGGCGACGCAGGTGGTGGGCAACGTGGTGGTGAAGGGAGCCGGCCCGGGCAAAGCCTCCGCCGAGGTCGGCTACTGGACGGCGGCCCGGGCCCGTGGGCGGGGCGTGGCCCCGCGCGCCCTGGAAGCCCTCACCGCCTGGGCCTTCGAGGCCTTCCGGGCCGATGGCCTGGAACGCCTCGAACTCCTCCACCAGGTGGACAACGCGGCATCCTGCCGGGTCGCCGAGAAGAGCGGCTACCCGTTCGGCAGGATCCTGCCGTCGGCTCCGCCCGCCTTTCCCCTCGACGGGCACCTCCACCTACGCCGCGCAGCCGCCTGACCCCCGCCGATGTCGCATGCGCTGTCAGGGGTGCGCCCTATCGTGCAGACATGACCAAGACGACCAAGACGACCGAGACGGCCGCGACGACGAAGACCACGTACGCGGCACTGCTCCGGGGCATCAACGTCGGCGGGAACAAGAAGGTCCCCATGGCCGAGCTGCGCCAGGTCCTGGACGGCCTGGGCCACGAGGACGTGCAGACCTACCTCCAGAGCGGCAACGCCGTCTTCGCCACCGCGCGCGAGGAGACCCCGGAGGCCCTCGCCCGCGAACTGGAGGCCGCCATGGAAGCCCACTTCGGCTTCCGCGTCCCCTGCCTCGTGGTCGACGGCGCCCACCTGCGCGCCGTGGCCGAAGCCTGCCCCTTCCCGGCCGCCGAGCTCGAAGGCAAACAGCTCCACGCCACCTTCTGCTCCGAGCAGCCCGCCGACTCCCGCTTCGCCTCGATCGACGCCCCCGCGCACCTCCCGGAGGAGTACCGCGTGGGCGACCGCGTCATCTACCTCTACGCCCCGAACGGTCTGGGCCGCTCCAAACTCGCCGAGGCCCTCGCGAAGCCGGCCGTGGTCAAGGGCCTGGACGTGACCACCCGCAACTGGAACACGGTAGTGAAGCTGGTCGACCTCACGCGAGACTGACGCATGGACTTCGCCGCCCGCTCCGACTGGGGAGACCGGCTGCGCTTCCACACCCCGCTGCCCACTGGTGAGCTCCGCTCAACCCGCCAGCCCGTCCAGCAGGGTCATCTCGTGCGGGGTCAGGTGGACCGTGGTCGCGTCCAGGTTTTCCGCCAGGTGGGCGGGGGAGCCCGTGCCCGGGGTGGGGCAGAGGACCGGGGAGTGCCGCAGGAGCCAGGCCAGGGCGATCTGGCCGGTGGACGCGCCGTGTTCGCCGGCGACCGCCGTCAGTGCGGCGGCGCTCTCCCTGGTCAGGGCGCCGCTGCCCAGGGGGTAGTAGGGGAGGAAGGCGATGGAGCGTTCCTCGCACAGGGCGAGGAGCTCCGCCGAGGAGCGGTCCAGGAGGTTGTACGGGTTCTGGACCGAGGCCACCGGGACCAGGGTCAGGGCCTCCCGGAGCTGGTCCGCCGTCACCGTGTTCAGGCCGATGTGGCGGATCTTGCCCTCCGCCCGGAGCTCGGCCAGCGTGCCCAGCTGGTCCGCCGCCGGGACGGCCGGGTCGAAGCGGTGCAGCTGGTACAGGTCGATGCGGTCCAGGCGGAGCCTGCGCAGGCTCGCCTCGCACATGGCACGCAGGTCCTCCGGGCGGCCCGCCGCGTGCCACTGGTCGGGGCCGGTGCGCACCACCCCGCCCTTGGTGGAGACGACGAGGTCCTCCCCGTACGGGTGGAGGGCTTCGGCGACCAGCTCCTCGGCCAGGTGGGGGCCGTAGTTGTCGGCGGTGTCGATCAGGGTGACCCCGCGTGCGACGGCCGTGCGCAGCAGGTCGGCCGATGCGGTGCGGGCGGCGCGCGGGCCCCAGTAGCCGGCGCCGACCAGGCCGCCGGTGCCGAGTCCGAGGCGGCGTACGGGCAGGTCCCCGCCGAGGGCGAATGTCTCATGCACGTCAACAGACATGGTCCGACGGTAACCCCGGGCCGCGGATGTGCCAGGCTCGGGGCATGCGTTACATCATCATCGGCGCCGGAGCGATCGGCGCGACCATCGGCGGACGGCTCGCGGAATCGGGCGGCGAGGTCGTCCTCGTCGCCCGCGGCGCCCACGCGGAGGCCCTGCGGGCGAACGGGCTGCGGCTCACCACGGCGGACGGGGAGCGGGTGCACCGGCTGCCCGTCGTCACGGGGCCGGCCGAGCTCGGTGAACTGCGCCCCGACGACGTGCTGTTGCTGGCGGTCAAGACCCAGGACGCGGCGGCCGCGCTCGACGCGTGGGGCGACGCGGAGGTCGCCGGCGGCGGCACGGCGGCCCAGCGGCTGCCGGTGCTGTGCGCGCAGAACGGCGTCGAGAGCGAACGCCTGGCCCTACGGCGCTTCGCGCGCGTGTACGGGGTCTGCGTGTGGCTGCCGGCGACCTTCCTGGAGCCGGGCGCCGTCTCCGCCCTGTGCGCGCCGCGGACCGGGATCCTGCACCTCGGGAAGGCGGCCGGGGGCGCGGACGCGCGGATCCGGCGGATCGCCGCCGACCTGGAGAAGGCCGGCTTCGAGGCGCCGGTCGCCGAGGACGTGATGCGGTGGAAGCACGCGAAGCTCCTGGGCAACCTGGGCAACGCGATCCAGGCGGTCACCGGGCCCGAGCCGGAGCCCGCGAAGACGGCGCTGCTGCTGCGGGCCGTGCGCGAGGCGAAGGCGGCCTTCGCCGCGGCGGGGATCGACTGGGCCTCCGAGGCCGAGCAGTCGGCCGCGCGGGAGGGGAAGGTCGACGTGCCGGCCGGGGCGGTGCGGGGCGGGTCGTCCTGGCAGAGCCTGGCGCGGGGGACGGGGTCGGTGGAGGCCGACTATCTCAACGGGGAGATCGTGCTGCTGGGGCGGCTGCACGGGGTGGCCACGCCGGTCAACGACACGCTGCGCGTGGCGGCGAACATCTTCGCCCGGGAGGGCCTGCCGCCCGGGGCGATGTCCGTCTCGGACCTCACGGCCCTGGCCGACGAGGCCGCTGCGCGGATCTGAGGCACCGGGTGCGGGTGGTCGGGCCCTGCGGGGGCGGAGTTCCCCTACCCGCCCTTCGCCCGTTCCCCGGGCTGTGCCCGGACCCCCTGGGGCTCCGCCCCAGACCCCGCTCCTCAAACG